>JBDUEC010000060.1:0-11419 GCA_040002655.1 Rhodoglobus sp.
TCGGTGACCGAGGACACGACGACGGTGTGCTTGCGGGTGAGCTGGGGAAGTATCGACAGCAGTCCACGCGAAGCGCCAGGTGCGTCGATGGATGTCGCGAGCACGACGAGCGCCTGGTGCGAGGTGACCGACCGCACGAGCCCAGGCACCGACGCCCAGTCCATCTCGATGAGCTCGGGTTCCACTGGAGCCATCGTGTTGACCATGCGGGAGAGCAGCTCAGGGCCGGTGGCGCCCTGCACGCGCCCGCGCACCCTGCGGTCGAAGATCACCAGGTCGATGCGGTCGCCGGCTCGGGTGGCGAGCGCCGCCAGCAGCAACGCGGACTCGAAGGCGGTGTCGATGCGTGGTTCGTTCGCGATGCGGGCGGCGCTGGTGCGGCCGCTGTCGATCACGATGACGACCCGGCGATCGCGTTCGGGGCGCCAGGTGCGCACCACGACATCCCGGCGGCGGGCGGTGGCGCGCCAGTCGATGGAGCGCACATCGTCGCCCCGCACGTAGTCGCGCAGGCTGTCGAACTCCGTGCCCTGCCCGCGCACCAGCACGCTGGTGGCGCCATCGAGTTCCCGGAGGCGGGCGAGGCGAGAGGGAAGGTGCTTGCGACTGTTGAACGGCGGCAGCACCTTCACCGACCCGCCGAGCCGGATCGTGGCTTGGCGCGCGACGATGCGCAGCGGGCCGTAGGAGCGGATGGTGACGTGCTCAGCGCGTCGCTCACCGCGGCGGAACGGCGTGAGCTGCGTCACAATCGCACGGCGCTCGCGCGCGGGGATGTCGATGCGCGCCCGCGTGGGGTGCGCGCCCGCGGAGGGCTGCCATCCGTCGCGCACGACGCCGCGCACTGTGCGCGTGCCCGCATTGGTGAGCAGCAGTCGGGACTCGGTGGTTTCACCCAAGCGGATGCGCTCCGGCAGTTCGCGGGACAGCGCGACGGCACGCGGAGAGCCCGCAATCAGCAGGTCGACGGCGCAGACCACGACGACGAACCCGAGCCACCATACGAGAGCAATGGGGTCGCCGGTGACCACGATCGGCACGACGCCGAACGCGACCAGGAGAACGAACCAGCCCGACAGAGCCATTGTTAGATCGGCACCTGCACCTGCTGCAGGATCGACCGCAGGATCGCGTCGGCAGAGATGCCCTCGAGCTCGGCCTCAGGTCGCAACTGGAGGCGGTGGCGCCAGACCGGCAGGGCCATGGCCTGCACGTGGTCGGGCGTGATGGCGTCGAACCCGTTGAGCCAGGCCCAGGCCTTCGCAGCGGCGAGCAGCGCGGTGGTTCCACGCGGGCTCACGCCGAGCTTCACAGACGGGCTCTGCCGGGTGGCACGAGCGAGGTCCACCGCATATGCGATGACGTCGGGGCTCGCACTGACCTTCGCGGCTGCGGCCTGCGCGAGGGCGAGCTGCGTCGCGTCCAGCACGGGGGTGACCCCGGCCGCGGCGAGGTCCCGCGGGTTGAACCCGGCGGCGTGGCGCTTGAGCACCTCGATCTCGTTGTCACGCTCCGGCAGGTCGAGCACGAGCTTCAGCAGGAAGCGGTCGAGCTGGGCCTCCGGCAACGTGTATGTGCCCTCGTACTCGATCGGGTTCATCGTGGCGGCGACCATGAACGGCACGGGCAGCTTGCGGCTCACGCCGTCGACTGAGACCTGCCGCTCCTCCATCGCCTCGAGCAGCGCGGACTGCGTCTTCGGTGGGGTGCGGTTGATCTCGTCGGCCAGCATGATGTTCGTGAAGACCGGGCCTTCGCGAAACTCGAACTCCCCGGCTTTGGAGTCGTAGACCAGCGAGCCGGTGACGTCGCCGGGCATCAGGTCTGGGGTGAACTGCACACGCTTGGTGTCGAGCTTGAGCGTGTGGCTCAGGGTGCGCACCAGCAGGGTCTTGGCGACGCCGGGCACGCCTTCGAGCAGCACGTGGCCACCGGCCAGCAGTGCGATCATGAGCCCGGTCACCGCGGCGTCCTGCCCGACCACGGCCTTGCCCACCTCTGTGCGCACGGTGGAGAAGGCGTCGCGCAGGTCCTTGTCTGTCATCTGGTCATCATTCCATTCAGGCGGGATGCACGGCGGCGACTACCGCGTGCTCGAGGGTCAGCAGTTCGTCAGAGAGTCTTACCAGGGCGGTGTCGTTGCCGGGCGCCTCGTCTACGAGCACGCGGCGCACCTCGGCGACGGGGCGTTTGGTGACAGCGGCCACCGCGACCGAGACCTCGTCGACCGTGGCGAGGCGCGGCAGGCCAACGGATGCCGCAAGGCGCTGGATCGCGCCGATGCGCAGTGCATCGAGGGCGCGCAAACGCGCGGAGCCCCGCTCGTACAGTCGGGCCCGGCCCTGCATGGTCTCGCTCGCGCGCACCGTGACGGGGAGGTTCTCGACGATGAGTGGGCCGAACCTCCTCCCACGCCAGAGAGCGGCGGCAAGGGCGGTGATCATGAGGAGACCCAGCACCGGGATGACCCAGGCGGGAGTGAGGTCGGCCGGCGTGACCGTGCTGTCGCTGACATCCGCGATGGTGGGGATGTACCAGACCAGGTTCTCGTTCTCGCCCAGGAGATTGATGGCGAGCGCCGCATTGCCGTCGTTCTTGATGAACTCATTGGTCAGGGCATCCGTTGTCCCGAGCACGATGAGGCGGCCGGCGTCGCGTTGCAACTGGATGAGCGAGTACACCCGGTCCCCGCTGCCCAGGCACTTCAGCGCGTCGGCCGAGTCATCGACCACCCGATAGCCGAATCCGCCGGCCGAGACCACCTCGGCCTTCTTGACCGCGGTCAGCGAGCAGTCCGCGTCGAGCGCGCCCGTGACCGCGCCGGCCTGGGCGACCTCAGGTGCGGCGGCGTGCAACTCGGAGAATGTCGGGTCGACCAGCACCACCGTGTCGGCGAGCGCCACCGCGTCGACGAGCTGGTCATCGGTGAGGTAGACGCCGTCGTCATAGAGGAACAGCGTCGTGTGCTCCGGGTCGTCGATGGCCGCCTTCGTCTGCTTGAGGCTGTCGGTCGCGGTCACCGTCACCCCGTGGTTGGCGAGCACCGTGGCAAGCGCCTCTGCGCCCTGCGGCGCGGGGTTGGTGGACGACAGGCGGATGCCGCCCTGGTTCGATCCGATCACCAGCACCGTCACCAGCAGCAGGAGCAGCACGACCACCGCGGCGGCGACCCAGAACAGGGCCCGCCGGGCGACGTGACGCACCGTCGGGGTCTCGACCGACTGCTGCTCAACGACCCGCGGGCTCGATTCGACTGTCGTCATGCGAGGGCCGGCTCCAGCACGGCCCTGGCGGTGCGCAGCGTGCGCTCGAGCGCGGCAATCTGCTCGTACTGGGCGGCCTCGCCATCGCGGCCCAGGTAGCGCACGGAGTCGAACGACTCGGCGGCACGGCCGAGGGCTTCGCGCGATTCGGGGAACGACTCCGCGGCCCGCACCGAGAAGTCGTGCGCGGTGGTGCCTGGACTGGTGGTGAGGATCGTACGCTCCGCGAGCCCGCGAGCGATCGCGCGGAACATCTCGGCGATCGCCAGCGTGTAGTCACCGTGGCCTGCCGCCTCGTTCGCGGCCGCGCGCATGGCGGCGGCGTCGCGGTCGTCATCCTCGCCGAACAGGCTGCCGGCCACGGCGCTGCGCCGGTTGAGCCGGGGCACCCCGAAGACGAGCAGCAGCACAACGATCGCCACGACCACCGCTCCAACGAGAACGGCTTGGGCCAGGGCGGGAGGTCCGCTCACCGCGCCGAACTGCAGGGAGTTCACCCAGTCCATGAACTTGGCGACCAGCTGGTCGAACAGCGAGGGTTGCGCGGCCTGGTACTGCGGCTTGGAGAGCTCCTCGATCACCCACTCGCGCGCGGGAGGCGCGTCGGGATCCACGGGCACGTCGAAGGGGAGTCCCAGCGCCGGCAGCAGCTGGGTCAGGCCCACGGCGACCCGTCCGGTTGTGCGGGAGTCGCGACGGTGCCGCGCAGGAACGGGTCGGCCACAGACGCGTCCCCTGCCTGGCGTGCCTCGACGAACCTCGTGAGGTCGAGATCGAGGCCCTCTTTGCGCATCCGCAGGTCGATGTAGATCAGGGCGGCCGCTGCCGACTGCACGATCGAGGTGATCGCCCCGAACACGGTGCTCACGATGAAGGTCAGCACGTAGGCGACCACGGTCACGACGACGAAGGCAGACTCGTCGCCGTTCGGATTGATGAGCGTTGCGCCCAGCCCGAGCAGGAACGAGATCGGGAAAGTGACGATCGACGATGCGGTCGACAGGATCACCGACACGAGCAGCAGGATGCCCAGGGTGCGCCAGTAGTACCCGGTCGTCAGCGACCAGGAGCGCCCAATCGCGGCGCGCAACGGCAGGCGCTCGAGCATCAGGGCGCTCGGAACGAGTGCGGTGCGCACCCCGACCCAGGCCCCCACCACCACGAGGCCGGCGACCGCCAGCACGATGAGCAGCGCGCCGACGACGGCGCCCGCTGCGCCGCCGAAGCCGATCAGCAGGCCGATCAGCACGGAGAGCACCACAATCACCACGAGGATCGCGCCGACGAGCAGGAGCGACCAGCCGATCAGCGCACCGATGCGACCCTTCGCCTGGCGCCACAGGCCACCGAGTTTGAGGCGCTCGCCGACCGTGCCGCGCGCCACCTCGAGCGAGATGATGCCCTGCAGCACCGCAGCGGTCACGAGGGTGAGAACGGCAGGGATCAGGCCGGACAGGGCGGTCTGGGCGAAGGCGCCAGCTGCGAGTTGGTCCTGGTTGCCCGCCGTGGCGGTGAAGGCGCGACTGAATGCGAAGTAGCCCACCAGCCCGACGACGCCGAGGGAGACGAGGCCGACGATGCCATTGAGGATCAGCGAGAAGCCGAACGTGGGTCGCGGGTTGCGGCGCAGCACCTGGAACGATGCGCCGAGAATTCCGCCGAGGGTGAGCGGTCGAAGCGGGATGAGGCCGGGCTTCGGTGGTGGCGTCCAGCCGGGCGCGCCCGGAGGCACCACCGGCGCCCCCCACTGCGGGCCGCCTGTGGGCGGTGGTGGCGGTGGGAACTGGGCACCCGGCGCAGGTGGCTGCGGGGCGCCAGGCGAGGGTGGCGTGGGCTCTGGCGGCGCGAATGTGGGCGTGGCGTTGTGCGGCTCTGGTCCGGCTGGTGACTGCCACTGGGTGCCGTCGGTCATTGCTCACGTCCCTAGAGTGCGGGTGGCTCTGCCCACTTCGCTCATGTTTATGCTTTCACACTCGGCTACTCTTGTGCGAAAGCTCCGACCGCTGGGGCAGAACTGTTTGCGAGGACGATTGAGCGCGCGAATTCTTGTAGTCGATGACGACACCGCTCTGGCGGAAATGATCGGAATTGTGCTGCGCACCGAGGGTTTCGAACCCTCCTTCTGTGCGGACGGCTCGGCGGCCGTCGACGCGTTCCACGCGTCCAAGCCAGACCTCGTGCTGCTCGACCTCATGCTGCCCGGAATGGATGGCATCGAAGTGTGCGCTCGCATTCGCGAGGAGTCCGGCGTGCCGATCATCATGCTCACTGCCAAGAGCGACACGACGGACGTCGTCAAGGGCCTGGAGAGCGGAGCGGACGACTACGTCGTCAAGCCGTTCAATCCCAAGGAACTGGTGGCGCGCATCCGCACCCGCCTGCGCCCGACGCCGGAGTCATCGACCGAGGTACTGCAGGTGGGCGACCTGGTGCTCGATGTCGCTGGGCACGAGGTCAAGCGCGGCGAGACCAGGATCAACCTCACGCCGCTCGAATTCGAACTGCTGCTGGCGCTCGCACTGAAGCCACAGCAGGTGTTCACCCGCGAGATGCTGCTTGAGCAGGTGTGGGGCTACCACTACAAAGCCGACACCCGCCTCGTGAATGTGCACGTGCAGCGGCTGCGCGCCAAGGTCGAGGAAGATCCGGACAACCCCAGGATCGTGATGACGGTTCGAGGGGTCGGCTACCGCGCGGGCGCCACCACCTAGGCGACCATGCGCGACTTCGACTGGCGCGCGTGGCTCGACCGCCTCGCGAAGCTCTGGCGTTCGTCGCTGCAGCTGCGCACCGTCGCGATCACGGTCGTGCTGTCTGCGCTCGCAGTCGCGGTGATCGGTGGCTACATGTCACTCAGCGTCGGCACCAACCTGTTCGACGCGCGCCGCGACCAGCTCGTCGCCACCTCGGCGAACGCGACAGTCGCCGTGCAGCGCGTGTTCGACAGTGCGGCAGAACAGCCGGGCACGGTCGACCTCGAAGTGACGATGGGAGATGCCGCGGACATCGCTGGAAAGGTGGGCGACACGGCGTGGGTCATCCGTCGCACCAAGCCGCAGGATGGCAACCGGGTCGTCGCGGACACCGGCAGTATCGGTGACCCCCAAGCGCTGGTTCCCGCCGATCTGGGTGCGGCCGTCGCCGCATCCTCGAAGGATTCCGACAGCCGGCCCTTCTCCCAGTCGATTGCGCTCCAACAGCCGGACGGCTCCACCGCCCCCGGGCTCGTCGTTGGCGCACTCGTCACTATCGCGAACTCGCAGTACGAGTTCTACCTCGTCTACAACCTGAGCGACGTGCAGCAGACCCTCACCTTCGTGCAGCAGACCCTGCTGGTCGGCGGGCTCGCCCTCATCCTGCTGATCGGTGCTGTCACCTACGTCGTCGTGCGCCTCGTCGTTGCCCCGGTGCAGCTCGCGGCCGCCACGAGCGAGAAGCTCGCCGCGGGCCAGCTCGAGGTGCGCATCCCGGAGAAGGGCGACGACGTGATCGCGACCCTGGCGCGATCGTTCAACGGCATGGCCACCAGCCTGCAGAAACAGATCACGCGGCTTGCCTCGCTCTCGCAGGTGCAGCAACGATTCGTCTCGGATGTCTCCCACGAGTTGCGCACACCGCTCACCACAATTCGGCTGGCTGGCGATGTGCTCTACGACCAGCGCGCGACGTTCCCGCCGGCGACGGCACGCACTGCCGAGCTTCTGCACACCCAGATCGACCGCTTCGAGATCCTGCTCGCCGACCTGCTCGAGATGAGCCGGTACGACGCTGGCGCCGTGGAGATGGAGACCGAACCAACCAACCTCGTGCGCCTCGTCGAAGACGCGATCGATTCGGTCAGTCCGCTGGCGTCGTCGAAGGGGTCGGAGTTGAAGCTGGTCGCCCCTGGTGGCTACTTCGAAGCCGAGGTGGATGCCAGGCGCATCCGCCGCATCCTGCAGAACCTGCTCGGCAATGCGATCGACCATGGCGAGGGCAAACCGATCGAGGTGCACGTCGATAGCGATGCAGCCGCGGTGGCGATCGCGGTGCGCGACTTCGGCGTCGGTATGACCCCTGGCGCGATGGAGCGTGTCTTCGACCGGTTCTGGCGCGCCGACCCGTCGCGCCAGCGCACCACCGGCGGCACCGGGCTCGGCCTGGCCATCTCGCTGGAAGACGCCGCCCTGCACGGCGGCTGGCTTGAGGTGTGGTCGAGCCCCGGCGAGGGCTCCTGCTTCCGACTCACCCTGCCGCGCATTCGCGGCGCAGAACTGAAGAGCTCCCCGCTGGAGCTGCCCCCGTTGGATCGGGCTGGCGATGAGTAGGCGCGCGCTTGCGGCCGCGGTCGCCGCTGTGCTGAGCCTGGCCTTGGCAGGCTGCGTCGGCATCCCGACCTCCGGTGGCGTGGTGGCAGGGCCACCGATCAACTCGGCAAACAACGGCGGATTCATCCCGTTGGCCAACGGACCGCAGGCCGGAGCCAGCCAGGAGGCGATCCTGCAGGACTTCATCACGGCTGCGAACAGTCCGGCGAACGACTATCAGATCGCGAAGCTGTTTCTCAGCGACAAGCTGAAATCCACCTGGGACCCCGACAACGGCGTGGTCGTGCGCAATAGCACGGCGACCATCAGTCGCGTTGGCGATGATGCCCTGCAGTACTCGGCCACCGCGAGTGCCATCGTGGATGCCACGGGCGTGTACAAGCAGCTCGCTCAGCCTGAAGCCCAAGTGCGGCAGTACACCTTCGTTCAGGAGAACGGTGAATGGCGTATCGCGTCCGCGCCCGACGGAATTGTGCTTTCGCAGAACAGCTTCGACGTGGTGTTCGATGAGCATCCGCTGTACTTCTTCGACCCGAGCTATCAGTACCTGATTCCCGATGTGCGGTGGTTCCCATCGAGAGCCACGATTCCGCTGCGCATGGTGAACGCGCTGCTGGCGGGGCCCACCGGGTGGCTGCAGGCCGGGGTCGTGCGCAGTGAATTCCCGGCGGCGACGTCGGCCAAGTCGGTCGACATCCGCTCCGGCACGGCGACGATCGACCTCTCCGGCGAGGCGTCGGGAGCGAACGCAACCCAGCGGGACCGGATGCGCCAACAGCTGATCGCGACGCTCAGCACCCTGACCACCGGCATCTCCACCGTCGTGATGACCGTGGGCGGTATCCCCCTGCAGGTACCGGGCACCCCGGCCGCGATCGCCCTGCAACCCGCCGTGGAGGGCTCGCCGCTGATCGGCTCGGCAGACGCCACCCCGGTGTTCGGTTTCGCGATCACCAACGGCACTGTCACCGCGGTGCCCAACCTGACCACGAAGATCCCGGGGCTCGCGCCCATCGCGGTGACCCTCGCCGCCGACAAGCGTTCTGCGGCCGTGCTCGGGTCGGGCGGGGTGTCTGTGGTCAGTTCGGACGCGTCTGAGCCGCTTCTGATCGACGATCGATCAAACCTCATCGCTCCGTCGATCGATCCATACGGCTTCGTCTGGCTCGCTGAGACGACGAGCGCGGCCTCGCTGATGACCCGGGAGTCCGACGGCACCCCGCATCCCCTCCAGTCCAACTTGCCGGCCGACGCCCAGATTGTCGCGGCCAAGGTCTCGCGTGACGGCGCGAGGATCCTGCTCTACGTGCAGGGTGCAGCCGGTCCCCAGCTGTTGGTCGCGGGCATCATCCGAGACTCGGGCGTGCCAACCGGCCTCGGCATCCCGACCGAGCTGCCCGTGTCCGCGGGCGCCCCCATCGACGCGACCTGGGTCGACAACCGAACCGTCGCGGCGCTCTACCGCCTCGGCGAGACGACGCTCGCGACCGCGTTCGAGCTGGGCGGTCCCACTGTTGCACTCGGTGATGCGGGCGCTGCGACGACCATCGTGGGTGGCAACGGCATAGATGGCATCCGAGTGCTCTCCGACGGCAAGATCCTTCGACCCCAGGGAAGCGGCGGCTGGCAGCCAACCGGGCTGACCGCCTCCCTCCTCGGCACGCAGCAGTAGGTCTATCCACAGGCGGTGAGCCGGGGCCGGCACGGCGCGCGCTGGCGTGACAGCATGTGCGGGTGCTGGCTACCGTTCGTGACGCGCTGCTCGACGCATGGGCAGTGCTCATGCCGGTCGAGTGCGCGGGCTGCGGTGCAGACGACCGTGCAATCTGCGCGAACTGCCTCGCACTGCTCGATCCCAGCGTGACGCCTCGGACCACCGCCGGCGGCGTCACCGTCTTCACCGCGCTCCGCTACGAGCGCGAGGTGCGCCGTCTGATCCTGGCGATGAAGGAGCAGAACCGCACGGATGTCGCGCGCGCCCTATCGAGACCACTCGCGGCATCCGTCGCCCGCGGTCTCACGCTCGGCACGGCCATCGAGGTCGTGGCGGTGCCCGCGAGCCGCGCGGGCTACCGCAGGCGGGGCTACGACCCCGTTTCGCTCATGCTCAGGCACGCGGGCGTTCGGCCCGCGCGGGTGCTCACCGCGGCGAGGGCAACCTCGGTGCAGAAGGCGCTCGGCGTCGCCGAGCGTGCCAGCAACGTGCGCGGTTCGCTGCGCGCCAGGATGCCTCTTGATGGCCGCGAGTTCCTGCTGGTCGACGACGTCCTGACCACGGGATCCACGATTTCGGAGGCCGCGCGGGCGGTGCGCGAGGCGGGCGGAACGGTGCTCGGCGCGGCAACCCTGGCATTCACCCCCAAGCTTCATGGGTAGTTCGTGACATTGCCGTGACATTGCCGAGGGGCAGGACTACGGTGGGGCAAAAGGCGCGCGATTGACCGCCTGGTAACCGGGTGGCCGCGTCAGAGGGCTGGAGGGTCGCCATGGAAATTTCTGTCACTGGTCGCAACCTGGGGGTTACCGATCGCTTCCGTGATTATGCGATTGAGAAGTCCGAGAAGGTCTCCCATCTCGCCGAGAAGGCCATCGCCTTCGAGATCAAAGTCAGCCGTCACCACGAGACCAAGGGCTCGAGCGGCGAAGACCGCGTGGAACTCACCCTGATCGGTCCGGGCCCACTGGTACGTGCAGAGTCGGCTGGCCCCGACAAGTACGCCGCGTTCGACCTCGCGATCGGCAAGCTCATCGAGCGCATGCGCCAGTCCAAGGATCGCAAGAAGGTGCACCGTGGGCAGCACCGCCCGGTCTCACTGCACGAGGCGTCGTCGAGCGGATTCCGCGTGGTCGACATCACTCCCGCGAGCCCCGACGTGCTCGGGCGAGCGCTCACCGGCGAGATCCCGGTGCAGGCAGCGGATGCCGTCGACGGCCCGTTCGCGGACAGCCCGGTGGTCATCCGCAAGAAGGTGTTCCCCGAGACCCGCATGACCACAGCGGACGCGGTGGACCACATGGAGCTCGTGGGCCACGACTTCTACCTGTTCATTGACAGCGAAACCGACCGCCCCAGTGTGGTTTACCGCCGTAAAGGCTGGGACTACGGGGTCATCGGCCTCGAGTCGGAGGAGGCGGCGCAGCCGATGGCGGCCGCGGGCAGGCGCGGGAACAGGCGGTAACAAGGTTCGCTTTGTTAGGATTACGCCTTGGTAACGGCACGCGCATCCCCGCGCGCCGAGGTCGGAATGATCCGACCGTGAATGGAGTAATCCGTGGCAAACGTACTCGAGCGCGTCCTTCGCGTCGGTGAAGGTCGACTTCTTCGCAAGCTGAAGAGCTACGCAGACGCCGTGACCCACCTGGAGGAGGAGTTCACCAGCCTCTCCGACGAGGAGCTCAAGCACGAGACCGTCGAACTGCGTGAGCGCTACGCGGCCGGTGAGTCCCTGGAAGACCTGCTGCCCGAGGCCTTCGCCGCCGTGCGCGAGGCTGCCAAGCGCACGCTCGGCATGCGACCGTTCGATGTGCAGCTCATGGGCGGGTCGGCACTGCACCTCGGCAACATCGCCGAGATGAAGACCGGTGAGGGCAAGACGCTCACCGCCGTGTTCGCGGCGTACCTCAACGCGATCCCGTCGCGCGGCGTGCACGTCGTCACGGTCAACGATTACCTGGCCAGCTACCAGTCCGAGCTGATGGGCCGCATCTTCCGCGCGCTCGGGATGACCACCGGCGTCATCCTGTCTGGCCAGTCCCCGGAGGAGCGCCGCGAGCAGTACGCCGCCGACGTTACTTACGGCACGAACAACGAGTTCGGCTTCGACTACCTGCGCGACAACATGGCGTGGC
>JBDUEC010000061.1:0-11397 GCA_040002655.1 Rhodoglobus sp.
GACATGGACTGGCAGACACCCGAGGACACCGTGCCATCGGCATTCATCACCGAGGCAGACGCGCGCTCGATCGCCGGCAAGCCCCCGGTGACCGGAGCCTGGCGCGACGGTGACAACCCGGGAAACCGCCAGTTCCTGTCGATCGGCGCGATGACGCTCGAGCGGGGCGGGCAGCTCCCCGCCGTGCGCATCGCCTACGAGACCTTCGGAACGCTCAACCCCGACAAGAGCAACGCCGTGCTGGTTGTGCACGCGCTCACCGGCGACAGCCACGTGTCCGGGCCGGCCGGCCCCGGGCATCCCACCGTCGGCTGGTGGGATGACGTGATCGGGCCCGGCCGAGCGGTCGATACCGACAAGTGGTTCGTGGTCGCCCCGAACATGCTGGGGGGATGCCAGGGCACGACGGGCCCATCATCGACGGCGCCCGACGGCACCGAGTGGGGCTCCCGCTTCCCGTTCGTCACCATTCGGGACCAGGTCGCCGCGCAGGTCGCTTTCTCCGACGAACTCGGCATCGACACCTGGGCGGCCGTGATCGGCGGCTCGATGGGCGGCATGCAGGCTCTCGAGTGGGCGATCGGCTACCCAGACCGACTGGAGCGGGTCGCCATCGTCGCCGCTCCCCCGCTCAGCAGCGCCGACCAGATCGCACAGAACTCGCTGCAGCTCGAAGCAATCCGCATGGACCCGGCCTTCGCGGGCGGGGACTTCTACGAGGCGGCAGACGGAGAAGGACCGCACGCCGGGCTCGCGCTTGCCCGACGGATGGCACTCATCAACTACCGCTCCCCTACCGAGCTCGACGACCGCTTCGCGCGCAGCTGGCAGAGCGGCCTCAACCCGATGGGCGGCGGCGGGCGCTACGCGGTGGAGAGCTACCTCGACTACCACGGCAACAAGTTCACGCGTCGCTTCGACGCCAACAGCTACATAGTGCTGGTGGATGCCATGAGTTCGCACGATATCGGCCGCGGGCGGGGCGGTGTCGTGTCCGCCCTCGGGCGCATCACGGCCAGGGCCCTCGTGCTGGGAATCGACAGCGACCGGCTGTTTCCGGTGCCCGGACAGGTGCAGATCGCTGCGCACACACCCGGCAACATCGACGGCACGGAGGCGCTCGTGATCTCCTCCCCCTTCGGCCACGACGGCTTCCTCATCGAGGACGCATTGGTCGGCCGGGAATTGGCGCGATTGCTCGGGGGTTGATAAAGGCGCGAGTCCCTGTCAGGTTCGTTTAGACTCTGACGAAGATTGCATGGCGGGGGGCCAGCGGTGGACACAATGAACGGTGCGCGGCGCTCTGCCGCACCCGGCGTCATTCGTGTTGCCATTCTCGACGACCACCGGCTCGTGATCGATGGGCTCGTGGCACGGCTCGCCCACGAAGAGCCCGCGATCACGGTCGCCGCCATGCACGTGCGGTGGAGCGATCTGCTGGCCGATCCGGCGCTGCCCGTCAATGTGGTGGTGATCGACCTTCACCTCGCCGACAGCATCCCGATCGCCACGAAGATCCGTGCCCTGGCGTCCATGGGCTCCACCGTGGTGGTGATCAGCAGGCACGCAGACAGCGCTTCAATCACTGCGGCGATCAGCGCGGGTGCGACCGGCTTCGTCGCGAAGACGGACTCCGCGGACGACCTGGTCGCCGCCATCCACGCCGCCGCGAACAGCGAACAGTTCCTCACGCGGCCGCTCGCTGCGATCCCCGTTGCCTTCGCCGAGATCACCGATCCGGGGCTGGGGCGCCAGGAGCAGCGGGCCCTCATTCTCTACGCAAGCGGGCGATCCATCCGCGAGGTGGCCGAGAGCATGGATACGACGGATGAGACGGTCAAGTCGTACATCAAGCGCGCCCGTCGCAAGTACCGCCAGGTCGGTATCGACGTCGGAACCAAGAGCCTGCTGCGACGGCACGCGATCCGCGAGGGCTGGTTGAGCGCGGAGTAGGATCTGGCGAAACGATCGGAGGACGATGAAGCGCTTGCTCGTCCTCCTGGCCACGGTCGCCACCGTCGCCGGGCTCGCTGCATGCGCTGCTCCGGCCCCCGCTGGCCTCCCCGCTGGCATCACCGTCGAGGCCTTCCAGAATCGCCTGGACTACGGTGCGCGCATCCTCGAGCTCAAGGTCACGAACGGCACGAGCGATCTCTTCACCGTGACGAGCGCGACATTCGAATCCAACCGCTTCGCCGAGCCGGCGGCCTGGACCCGGTCGACCGAGATCCCCGACGGGTCCGCGCGCGACCTGAAGGTGCAATTGCCCGCGCCGATCTGCGACGACGCGGCACCCAAAGCGACCGTGCGCATCGACTTCGTGCTGCCCGACGGCACTGTGGGCAGCGGCTCGCTGGTACCGAGCGACCCGAACGATCAGCTCGCGAAGATCAACTCCGATGACTGCCTGCTGGTGGCCGCCGAGAAGCACGCGAGCATCACCGCGGCCGACACCCTGCAATGGACCCCAGGCACCAAGTCGCCCGCGACGCTGGACATCGTGCTCGATCCCACCGACGCACAGGGCACGCTGACTGTCACGGGCGCGCGCGACACCATCCTGTTCTCCCTGGTGGCAGACGACGGGTCGGCGCTCACGCTGCAGGACCTGCACGTTGTCATCGACGCGGACTCGCCCGAGACGGTCATCCATCTCCGCTTGCAGCCGAACCGCTGCGACCCGCACGCGGTAGCCGAGGACAAGCGTGGCACGTTCTTCCCGCTCTACTTCGAGACGAGCGAGGGCGCGAGCGGCGCGTATTCGGTGCCGGTCACACCCGAGGTGAAGGCAGCTCTGTACAGCTATATCGCCAGCTGGTGCGCGGCCTGAACCGATCGGCATGTGGAGGAGCGGGGACCGCAGGCGAACCTGCGGCCCCTCGCGAACCCCCCGGTCCAGCTGGTACCTGAGCGATACCTGCCCGGCCGTCTATTCGGGTGAGACGCCGATCCGCGATGCGGGTCTAGGGCCCGCGCCGCGACTCAGATGTGGCTACTCCTCACGGAGTGCGCCCCTCTCTGTCTAGAACTGTATCCGTCCGTCGCGCCCGGGCCTGACGGTGAGCCACCCCCATTTATGGGGCGTGTTGTGCCACGATGAGCGTGAAATGGAACTCATCGCCAAGGAGCGGGACCGACTGCTGCAACGCACCTCGCGGGTCTTCGGACTGAGCTTCACGATCGTCTCCCTGGCGTGCCTGAGTATCCCCGGCGCGGTTGCCTCGTCCAGCCTGTTCGTGGCGATCCCGCTCTACCTGGTGATCGCGTTCGGGCAGTTCCGCATCGGTATCAGCCGGTCACTCGGCTGGGTCGCGTTGGTGATCGGCACGGGGATCGCCGCACTGCTCGTACTCACGGTGTTCGCGCCCACGCCGCCTGGTTCCGCCGGGGTCTCTGCGATCGCGCAGCTGGCGGCGGCATCCCTCGCATCGACGGCGATCGTGCTCACCACCGACCGGCTGCGCATCACCATGCTCGCCGTCGCGTTCGTCGCGGTCACGAGCACGACCCTGCTCGTGACGGCCCCCCTGCAGCCGCTTCCTCGCACCGTTGGGCTGATCGTGCTCGGCTGGACCATGTCGACGATCGTCGGGTTCTGGGTGAGCGCGGGGATTCCGCAGGTCGCCCGGCGTATCGCGAGCATCGGCCGTGCGCACCGGGCGGAACGGCAGGCCAGCGAGATCGAGGCCCAACGCCGCCAGTCGGCCCGATTGCTGCACGACACCGTGCTCGCGACCCTCACGCTTCTCGCCCACTCCGGTGTCGGAGTGGCTCCGGATGCCCTGCGCCAGCAGGCCGGAGACGACGCCCGCCTGCTCCGCCAGCTCCGCCTCGGTGCCACCCCCACCCCACAATCCTCCGGGTCGTACAACCTCGAGAACGTGGAGGACACCGTGCTCGGCACGACTCTCGAGTCGGTGAAGCAGCGCTTCGGCCGAATGGGCCTCGAGGTGAGCTGGCACGGCACCGGCCAGGTGCTGCTGCCGAGCGACGTGCTCGACGCCTTCCTGCTCGCCCTCGCCGAATGCCTCGAGAACGTGCGCAGGCACTCGGGTGTCACGGAGGCCCACGTCACGATCACCGATGACGAGACCACAGTGCGCGCCATGATCACCGACGCGGGGGTCGGTTTCACGCTGGATGACGTCGACTCCGCCCGGCTCGGGTTCAAGGAGTCGGTGGTCGGTCGCCTCCGCGAGGTCGGCGGCAAGGCTCGCCTCTTCTCCTCGCCGGGCTCCGGCACGACGGTCGTGCTGGAGGTGCCCAAGTGACGTACTCACGGCCGGAGGAGAACACTCTCGGAGTTGTGGTGGGGGCCGGCCGCAAGGCACGGCGGCCCGAGTCCGAGGTGGTACGCCGCATCCTGCGCCCAGGGGTGCACCGGCCGAGTCTCGGCACGGGGTTCATCGGCGTGGGCGCCGCCGTGATCTGCAGCATCCGCGCGGTCTACGGTTTCGTCTGGTTCGTCGGCCTCTGGGGTACCTACCCCGATCCGCTGCCCGCACTCGTGGCCTGGGTGATCCTGATCGCGGTGCTCGTCGCCACGTTCATCACCACCCGCGTGATCGGGGACCAGCTGCCGGACTGGATGTTCGCGGTGTTCCTGGTCGGGCTCGCGGCATCCGTCTGGCTCGACCTCGTTGCCATCTGGCCGCTGCACGACATCGGTCGCAATGCCACTGCCGCGGTGACCGCGGGTATGGCCCTGATCGTGGTGATCACGGTGCGCGGCACCCGCGAGATTCTCATCGCTGCTGGCGTGCTCGGCCTCGCGCTCGCCATCTGCATGGTCTACAACTCTCGCCTCGGGCCGGATGACCTGGCCCCACAGGTGACGACCCTCGCGTTCGCGGTGCTGCCGGCAGTGATCGCCGTGGTCGTGGTTCGCGGCTTCCGTCGCCTGGTGCAGGTGGAACTCGATCGCGTGCTCGTGCAGAGCACCGTCTCCGCGCCGCGCTTCGCGGTGGGAATGATGGCGTCGGAGGAGCTTGCGCGGCTCGACCTCGCTGCAGAGGAGCTGCTCGATTCGGTGGCTACAGGGCGAACCAAGCTCCCGCTCGACCCGAAGACCGCCTCAACGGCGGCATCCCTGGCCACCGAGCTGCGGTTGCACCTCATCGAGGGCAGGCGCGAGACCTGGCTGTACCACGCCGTCACGGAGTCCGACCTGCTCGGCAAGTCCGTGACCCTGATCGACAAGGGCAGCCTGGCCGGGCTGCTCGATCCGGGCCAGCGCGACGGGCTGCTCTCCGCAGCCTGGCTTCTGGTGAGCGACACGGTGAAGGCCGGCGTCGGGCGCACCGTGCAGCTGGAGATCGGGCCGGCCGCCGGGTCGGCCGAAGGCTCCTCTGGCCACCGCGTGGTTGTTCCGATCGTGATCACCACAACGGGTGTGCCACGAAATCGCGTCGACCCGGCCACGTGGGCCGCCATCGGTCGGGTCGGGCAGTACAGTGACTCCACCCACAACCAGAGCCTGAGGGTCGACATCGAGTGCCTCGTTGACAACCCCGCGGACCAGTAACCAGCATCACCACGCACCAGAACAAGTAAGGAAGTTGCCGTGACTGACTCCCAGGACCGTATCCGGCTCGCAATTGTGGACGACCACCGCATGCTTCTCGGCGCCCTCACCGAGTGGATCCGGAACGCGGCGAGCGACATCAGCATGGTCGCTGCCGTGCCCACCTGGCCAGAGCTCATCACCCACCCGGAGTTCCCGGTCGACGTCGTGCTGCTCGACCTCGACCTCAAGGACAACATCCCGATCTCGCTCAAGATCAACACCCTGAAGACCACGGGTGTGAAGGTCGTGCTGATGAGCACGTACTCCGAGCCCAACGTGGTTCGCGAGGCTCTCGGTGCCGGTGCCCTGGGTTACCTGGTCAAGAGCGAGGATGCCAGCATGATCGTCGAGGCGATCCGCGCGGCATTCAAGGGTGAGTCCTTCGTCTCAGCAGAACTGGACCTGGCCCTCAACGGCAGCGAGATCGGCGGCTCCCCCAAGCTGAGCGCCCAGGAGCGCCGGGTGATGGCGCTCTACGGTGGTGGCGAGCCGGTGAAGGCAGTCGCGTTCCAGCTGAGCATCTCCGAGGAGACGGCAAAGAGTTACCTCAAGCGCATCCGGGAGAAGTACCGGGTGGCCGGTTTCGATGTCGGCACCAAGGTGGCGCTACGCAAGCGTGCTATCGAGGACGGCATCCTGATCGAGTCGGACCTTCCGCGCGGCTTCTGATCGGCGCATCAGCTTCACGCTGAGCAGCACAAGGGCCACGCCGGGCACGCACAGGGCGAGCCCGACCCAGCTCGGGGCGAGGTAACCGAAGCCCGCGGCTATCGCGACGCCGCCGAGCGCGGCACCCGCGCTGTTACCGATGTTGAGGGCCGCGTGGTTGACCGCTGCGGCGAGCGTCTGGCTGTCGCCAGCGACATCCATGAGCCGGGTCTGGATCGCTGGCGAGAGTGCCGCGGCCGATCCGCCGACCAGGAACAGGAATGCGAACAGTCCCACGGGAGTACCCGCGGTCAGCGCGAAGCCGAGTAGCGACAGGGCGAACAGTCCGAAGCACACGAAGAGGGTCGCGACCACGTTGTGGTCGGCCGCTCGTCCCCCGACGAAGTTGCCCACCGTCATGCCGAGCCCGAGGCACACGAGCGCGATGGGCACGAGCCTCTGGTCGAGCCCGGTTACATCCGTGACGACTGGCGCGACGTACGTGTAAACCGCGAAGAAGCCGCCGAATCCGACGGCGCCCACAAGCAGGGCAAGCCAGACCTGCAGTCGGGTGAAACCGGCAAGTTCCCGACCGATTGTGGCACCGGGGTCTCCGGGTTGGAACGGCACAAGCCACAGCACCGCGAAGAAGGTCACCAGGAAGATCACTGCGACCACGAGATAGGCGACCCGCCAACCAGCCGACTGGCCGAGGAGCGTGATCAGCGGCACACCGATGACGTTCGAGATCGTCAGGCCGGAGAGCACGATCGCCACACCGCGCCCGCGCTTGCCGGGGCCCATCAGCGATGCCGCAACGAGCGAGGCGATGCCGAAGTACGCGCCGTGGGGCAAGCCGGCCAGGAAGCGCGCGACGAGTACGAGCCCGAAGGTCGGCAGCAGGGCGGATGCCACGGTGCCGAATACGAACACGGCCAGCAGCACGAGCAACAGGCGCTTGCGCGGGAACCGTGCGGCGAGGGCCGCGATGGTGGGAGCGCCGACCACTACGCCGAGCGCGTACGCGGAGATCAGCCAGCCCGCCTGCGCGTTGGCGGACTCCGGTGCGGTCGCGTATAGCCCCGGCAGCAGGTTGGCAGCGATGTTCGGAAGCAGTCCCATGGCGACGAACTCGGTCGCGCCGATGGCGAACCCGCCGACGGCGAGCGCGAGAATCGCGAGCCGCACGCGGGCGGGAGAGAGTGTTGGCACGATGACACCGTTCGGCGTTGGCGAGAAGCTGCGCTCACCATCGAGCGATTGACGTGTCAAGCCTATGCCGGTCTCGCCGCGCCTGCGGCTCCGCGCTCGCCGCGCGTGCTCTAGTCCGTCTGGTCGCCCAGCGCGGCCTCGAGCCTGTCGACCTTGGCCGTGAGCTCGCCGGTGTGCCCTGGGCGGATGTCCGCCTTCAGCACCAGCGACACCCGCGTTCCGAACGCGCCCACCGCCTCGGTCGCCCGACGGATCACGTCGAACACCTCGTTCCACTCGCCCTCGATCGTGGTGAACATCGAGTCGGTCTGGTTCGGCAACCCGGAATCCCGCACGATCCGCACGGCGGCCGCGACCGCGTCGTGCACCGAGTCGTCGTCCCTGCCACCGCTTGGTGCCACGGAGAATGCAACGAGCATGGTCCTACTCCTTCTCGAACGTTATGGCTTCTCGAACGTTATGGCTTCTCGATCGTTATGGCTTCTCGACAGTCACGGTCTGCCGGTCCGAACCAAGCGGCCAGACCGCGGGCAACCAGTCGATCTCCTCATCGAGGCTCTCGTGCTGGCTGCCCGGGCGAGCTACCTGCCAGAGCGAGGCGATCGCCCAGCCCAGCAGCACGAACAACAACAGGTTGCGCGCCGTGAGAACGATGAGCATGACCGGATTGGTGTAAACCAACCAGATGTACAGGTAGGGGTAGAGCACCTGGGTGAGCACGGCCAGCACGATCGCGAGGATCGCGGGTGTGCGGAATGACCTTCCGTGACCGGCGGCCGCCGTCGCCAGCCCGAGAATCACCGGCACGGCGAGCCAGCTGATGTACTGCGGCGAGCCCACCTTGTTGAACGCGATGAATGCGGTCACCAGGGCGAGCACCAGCGGGGGGAGCACCTCGGTGACCGGCGCGCGATTGCGGGTCGCGACCACGCCGAGCGCGGCGATCGCGACCACCACGATCGCGAGGATCGGGGTCATGATCGCGCTGGCGGCATCCACCCCGTTGCCCTGCACCTGGTAGGTCAGGATCTTCTGGTCGTAGTACACGCCGCTGCCCGGCACGCCGGCGAGCGTCTGCCACATCCAGAACGTGCTGATCGGGGCCTCGATCTGCAGCCCGCGCCCGGTCTGCTGGGTCACGAAGCTCAGCACGTTCGCGCCGCTGCCGAGCAGGAGCGCAATCGCGATGATGGCTGCGGATGTGACCCCCGTCGCCACGAGGACCCGCACGCGAGCTTTCGCCGCGATTACCACGCTCACCAGGATCGCGGCCGGCCACACCTTGATCCAGGTCGCGATCGTGAGGATGACCGCCGCGGCCCGTGGGCGACGGGCAATCACGAGCACGCCGACGATCGCCAATGGCACGGTAACCGAGTCGATGCGTCCGAGCGCGATCGGACCGAGCAGGAACAGGAAAGCGACCCACCACCAGGCGATCGCAATGTGGGTGCGGGACCGGCCCCATCCGGTGAGCACACCGAGGCCGACGGCATTGAGCACCATGACCATCGTGAGCCACGTGCTGGCGACCAGTCCCTGGCCGAACGCGATCGAGATGAGCATCGGCACGATGGCGACGATGGGGTAGACCCATGCCGTATCGATGCCGACCCAGTAGTGGGTGTTCACGCCGAGGTCCATCCAGTAGCGATAGACGTTGGTGACGTCGCCGAGCGGCAGTCCAGGGGCGTAGAGGTTGAGCAGCCCGAGCCACAGGTGCACCAGGATGAAGGCGATCCAGACGGTGATCGGGGTCATCGCGACGCGGCGGATTGCGGTGATCGCGCGCCGGAATGGGGGCGTCGCATCCGTCATGGCACCAGCGTAGCCGGGTAATAATTCGTAGTCGGCTTTCGGCGGCACGCACGGTGCAGGATGATGTGAACACACAGCATTCCGAGGAGAGACCATGCCCACCAGAAGAACGTTCCTGCGCGCAGCCGCCGCCGTCGGCGCTGCTGCGATCGCCATCACGCTCGCCGCCTGCGCACCCACCGGCACCGGTTCCACGGGATCGACCGACGCGGCCGGCGACGGCTACGTGACCGCGGGCAAGCTCACCATCGGCACCGGCAGCCCGGCCTACTACCCGTGGGTCATCGACGACAAGCCGGAGTCGGGCGACGGGTTCGAATCCGCGATCGCCTACGCAGTGGCAGACCAACTCGGCTTCGCGAAAGACGACGTGGTCTGGGTCCGCACCACCTTCGACGAGGCGATCGCGCCCGGCCCGAAGACCTTCGACTTCAACCTCCAGCAGTTCTCGATCACCGACGAGCGCAAGCAGAACGTGGACTTCAGTTCCCCGTACTACGAGACCACCCAGGTCGTCATCACCACCGAGGCCTCCAAGGCCGCGGGTGCAACCTCGATCGCCGACCTGAAAGGCTTCCTGATCGGCGCCCAGACCGGCACGACCAGCTTCGACGCGGTGGAACAGCAGATCGCTCCTACCGCGGGCGCACAGGTGTTCAACACCAACGACGACGCCAAGCTGGCGCTCGAGTCGGGCACCGTTGACGCCATTGTGGTCGACCTGCCCACGGCGTTCTACCTCACCGGGGTCGAACTGACCGGCGGCAAGATCATTGGCCAGCTGCCCAAGCCGGACGGCAAGAGCGGCGACGAGTTCGGCCTCGTTCTCGGCAAGGACAGCCCACTCACGGCCAAGGTCAGCGCGGCCGTCGACGCCCTGCGCGACAGTGGCAAGCTGCAGGAGATCGCAGACAAGTGGTTGGCCGACGCAGCTGACGCCCCCGTTCTCAAGTAGTTTGCAGGGGTGACTTCGCACGACGACGACGCCCGGCAGCCGAGCTCCATCGAGCTCGACCGCCGGGCGTTTCGTCGTCGGCAGGGAGCGCGCTCGGTACTGATCAGTCTGGCGGCGACCCTGGTTCTGGCGGCGGTCGCCTGGTTGACCCTGATCAACACTCCGGGCTGGGCGCGCGTGCAGCAGACGTTCTTCAACCCCGAGGTGTTCGTCGCGGCGCTCCCGCGCGTCTGGGACGGGTTCCTGCTCAACCTGCGCGTGCTCTTCTTCGCCGTACTCGGAGTCGCGGTTCTGAGCCTCGTGATCGCCGGCATCCGCACCCTGCGCGGCCCGGTCTTCTTCCCGCTGCGCGCCCTCGCAGCCGGCTACACCGACCTGTTCAGAGGGATGCCGCTCATTATCGTGCTCTACCTCGTCGGGTTCGGCATCCCCGGTCTGATCGGCCCGACCGGCCCCCGCATCCCGGCGGTGGTGCTCGGCACGGTCGCGCTCATCCTCACCTACTCGGCCTACGTCTCCGAGGTGCTGCGCGCGGGCATCGAGGCGGTGCACCCGTCCCAGCGGCTCGCGGCCCGGTCATTGGGACTCAGCCACGGCGCCACGATGCGGTTGATCGTGCTGCCGCAGGCCATCCGCAAGGTCACACCGGCACTCCTGAACGACTTCGTGGCCATGCAGAAGGATGTCGGCCTCATCTCGATCCTCGGAGTGGTCGACGCGGTGCGCGCGGCCCAGATCGAGACCAGCCACGCGTTCAACTTCACGCCGTACGTGCTGGCCGGACTGCTGTTCGTGCTGCTCGCCATCCCGACGATCCGGGTCACCGACTGGTACGCCGCGCGCCTGCGCGCACGCGAGCAGGCCGGGGGGATCGTATGACCGAGGTGGTGCTGCGCGTCGAGAATGTGCACAAGTCGTTCGGTGGTCTGCCGGTGCTGCGCGGCATCAACCTCGAGGTGCACTCGCATGAGGTGGTCGCCCTCATCGGCGCCAGCGGGTCGGGCAAATCGACCCTGTTGCGCACGATCAACCTGCTCGAGCGTGTGGACGACGGCCAGATCTGGTTGCGGGGCGCCACTTCTGAACTGCACGACATCACCGACCCGCGGGTCAAGGCCGACGAGGTGCGTGCGCGCATCGGGGTCGTGTTCCAGCACTACAACCTGTTTCCGCACCTGAGCGTGCTCGACAACGTGAC
>JBDUEC010000062.1:0-11275 GCA_040002655.1 Rhodoglobus sp.
CATCCGCCACTCTGCGTGTAATACCCGCCTGAAATCCCGCGGTTCCGTCCCAAGAATCATAGACAGATCGGTCTGTCCACGTTTGGGGTGTATCGGCTGAGGGTCATTCGTGTTAACGTCAGACCCAGGATCGAACGCGTAGTCTCAGGGGGGACGGCCGGGTTCGCTGCACCGCATGTCTCCTCAGATTCGACAAGGGAGTCATAATGCGTAAGCCATCCAAGAAGATCCTCGCTATCGCCGCCGTCACAGTCCTCATGCTGGGAGGAGCGGGTGCCGCATACGCGTACTGGACCGCACAGGGCACCGGAACGGGAACCGGAACTACCGGCACGAGCCAGGCGATCAACGTGGTGCAGACCAGCACAGTCACGAACCTGCGACCGGGCGGAGCACCCCAAGCGCTGAGCGGCACGTTCACCAACCTGAACAGTGCGCCGGTGAGCATCACCAGCGTTACCGCCACGGTCGCGAGCACCAGCAACGTTGGATGCACGGCAGCCGATTACGTCATTGCCGGCACCATCACCTTCACGAACCCGGTCGATACGGGCAGCGCATGGAGCGGTGCGACTATCGCATTCCTGAACAGTGCGTCCCTGAACCAGGATGCGTGCAAGAACGCGACGGTGAACATCAGCTACAGCGTTCAGTAGCGAGCTCACCGGGTGGGGGATGCCCAGCGCTTCCCCACCCGGTCGCCTGCGGCCACCCCCGACCCGGAAGGAGACCGACATGCCCAGATCAGCCCGCGTTGTCGTCTCCATAGCAGCACTGCTCTTCGCAATGGCGATCGGTGCTGTCGCCATGTGGCTCTTTGTCGCGGGCCAGACCGGCCAGGGGGATGGGGGCGGTCCCGTCGGGAATCCTCTCGAGCGATTCACGATCTCCGGCGAACTTCCGCAAGCGGTCATCCCGGGCACCAGCGTTCCGCTCGATCTCGAGTTCGTGAACCCACACGATTCGGCGATGACCGTCGTTGACCTGCGCGTCACGGTGCGCGATGTCACAGCGCCGAACGCCAACACTGCACTGCCCTGCACCATCGACGATTTCATCGTCACACAGGCCCCAAGTCGGTTCGAGCTCCGGCTGGATGCCAACGGCTCCAGCACGCTGACGTCCGCGCGAGTGCCACTCGCGAACTGGCCGACCGTCGGCATGCTCGACAGCGCATCCAACCAGGACGGCTGCAAGGGCGCCACGCTGGTTCTCGCCTACTCCGCGTCGGGGCGGCTGCAACCATGAGCCGCGCGAAGGCGTTCATAGTCATCGGTCTCGTGCTGCTGCTCGGCATTCCCGCCGGCGGAGTGGCCTACGCGTTCTGGCACGCGGCTGGTAGCGGCACCGGCAGCGGGGCCACGGGAACGATAGCCGCCCTCGCACTCAGCCCGTCAACGCCCACTGCGGCCCTCTACCCCGGCGGGCAGGCGAATGTCGTGCTCACCTTGAGTAACCCGAACTCCACAGTCGTGCACGTCACCTCACTCACGCTCAACACCGCCCAGGGAACCGGCGGCTTTGCCGTGGATGCCGGCCACGCCTCCTGTGTGGTTTCGACCCTGAGTTTCGCCGCCCAGACCAACAGCGGCGCGGGCTGGAACGTGCCCGCGAAGGTGGGCGGAACGGATGGCACCCTCGCGGCAACGCTGGTCAATGCGCTGTCCATGGGGCTCGCTGCAGGCAACGCCTGCCAGGGCGCGACCTTCACCGTCTATCTGGCGGCCAGCTGATGTCCAGCCACGCGATCTCGACCGGCGTCCACCGCCAACCTCGGCGGCACGCTGCACTCGGCACTGTGATGCTCGCAGCGACCCTGGCCTTCGCCGGCGTGGGTGGAGCCGCGTGGGCGTACTGGTTGGCGAACTCCACGGCCGGGAGCAGCGGCGCGTCCGCTGCTACCGCGGTGAACGGCGGTTCGACGCCGACAGCGAATGTGGTCGGCACCACCGTGACCGTGACGTGGGCGGCATCCGCTCTCGCGAACGGACAGCCGGTGACTGGCTACCTGGTCAAGCGCTACGAAGCGACCACCCTGGTCTCCCAGACAATGCTCGCCTCCTGTGCGGGCACCGTGGCCGCGACCAGCTGCGTCGAAAGCTCGGTGCCGGCCGGTTCGTGGAAGTACGCGATCACTCCGGTGTTCGCGACCAATTGGCAGGGCGCGGAGAGCGCGAAGAGCGCGACCGTCGTCGTCGGGAACACTGCGCCGATCGCGGTCGCCAACGCGTACTCCGTGGCCGAGAACGCCACCCTCACGGTGGCCTCGCCCGGCGTGCTGGGCAATGACACCGATGTGAACAGCGACCCACTGACCGCGATACTGGTCACCGGGGTCGCCCACGGCGTGCTGACGTTGAACAGCAATGGCGCTATCAGCTACGTGCCCGAGGCCGACTACAACGGCTCAGACTCGTTCACCTACAAGGCGAACGACGGCACCCTCGATTCCAACACGGTCACGGTCAGCCTCACGGTGACCGCCGTGAACAGTGCACCTGTCAACAGGGTGCCCGCCACCCAGCACACTCCGCGCAACACCAACAAGGTGCTCTCGATCGCCAACCGCAACGAGATCTCAATCAGCGATGTGGATGCCGGCGGCGCGACAGTACAAGTGCAACTGACGGCGACCAGCGGAGTCGTCACCCTTCCGGTGCTGACCGGTCTCACCTTCACCGCTGGTGACGGCACGTCGGACGCCACCATGACGTTCACCGGGACCATCGCAAATATCAACCTGCGGTTGGACGGGCTCACCTTCATCCCGACGAACAACTTCACCGGAAACGCTGCACTGCAGATCGTCACCAACGATCTGGGCAATACCGGCTCTGGGGGCGCACAGACCGACTCAGACACGATCACCATCGTGGTCAACTCCCTGGGTATCTTCGACGCCGCGAGCGACGTCAGCACGCTCCTCGATCCGCTCTTGGGCGGTTCGAGTGCGTACGCGGCAGGCAGCTACACGGTCGCCGGAGGCGGCTCCGACATCTGGAACAACTCCGACCACTTCCAGTTTCTCGAGACCATCCTGACCGGCGACGGTCGCCTCACGGCACGGGTCGTGTCGCAATCGCAGGCACCCCTGCTGCCGACCGCGGCGGCCAAGGCCGGAGTGATGTTCCGGAAGGACCTCACGGCGGGAAGCATCCACGGCATGGTGGACGTGATGCAGGCTAACGGATCCGAGTTCCACTGGCGGCTGACCGCGAACGGTTTGTCCGCAGCTACGACGGGTACCGCGGGCATCGCGGCACCGTATTGGGTGCGCATCACTCGGGTCGGAGATGTCGTGACCGGCGAGCGCTCGCCCGACGGAGTCACCTGGACGCAGCAGGGCGCCACGCAGACCATCACGATGGGTTCGACCATCTACGCGGGGCTTGCCGTATCGGCGGTGAACAACACCCAGCTCAACACGGCGGTCTTCGACAACGTCGCGATCAGTACGCCGCCCACTGCCGTTGCCGACAGCTACTCCACCAACGAAGACACGACGCTGACCGTTCCGGTCTCGGGCGTGCTGCGCAACGACACCGACCCCGAGAACGATGCACTCACCGCGGTGCTGGTCTCCGGCACCACCGGCCTCACGCTGAATGCGAACGGATCGTTCACGTACGTTCCGTCTGCCGACTTCGCCGGTGCGGCATCCTTCACATACAAGGCGTTCGACGGGGCCTTCAACTCGAACACGGTCACCGTGACGATCACGGTGAAGCCCGCCAACGAGGTTCCCAGCTTCACCAAGGGTGCCAACCAGAGCGTGCCCAACGTGGCCGCGCAGTCTGTGTCCGGATGGGCGACCGCGATCAGCCAGGGTGTCGGTGAGAGCGGCCAACTGCTCACATTCATCGTGACCAACGACAACAACGCGCTGTTCGGTGTGCAGCCGCAGGTGAGCCCAACCGGCACTCTGACCTACACACCGACGCCGGGCACGTCGGGTGTCGCTACCGTCAGCGTGCGCCTGCTCGACAACGGCGGCACAGCGAATGGCGGAGTGGACACCAGCGCCATCCAGACGTTCACAATCACGACTGCTCCGGACACGAGCGGGCCCACCGGCGGCTCAGTCGATGCGACCGGACTGGTTGGCACCGGGTCACGCTACTCGACCTCGACCACGCTCTCCGTTGCGCTCCTGAAGGGCAGCGATCCTTCCGGTGTCGCCGCGTCGGGCGCGCAGCTGCTGCGTGCAACGGCCACCCTCACTGGCGGGGTATGCGGAACATACGGCGGATACAGCCTTGTCACTGGCGGCGCTGACCCGAGTTCCCCCAAGTCCGACATCGTCACCGATCAGGCCTGCTACAGCTACCACTACCTCGTCGCCGACAACCTCGGCAACCCAACCACCTACGCCAGCGGCGACGTCAAAGTGGATACCACGGCTGCCACCGCCCCCACCCTCACCTTCTCCGGCTTCACCAATACTTACTGGGGTGGATCGGGCACGACGGCGTACTACCGTTCGGCGGCCAGTGCAGGGTCGCTTGTGGTAACGGCTGTGGCGACGGATGCGGCGTCTGGCATCGCCAGCTACGCCTACCCCGGTCTCGGAACCAACTGGGCGTCAACACCGGGCGCGCTCGGTGTCACCACCTACTCCTGGACCGGTGCCCCTGCCGCTCCAGGAACCAAGAACGCTACAGCCACGAACAACGCGGGCGCGGTCTCGGCCAACGCGCCATTCACACTCACCGATGACATCACCGCGCCGAGCGCGGGCACGGTCAACTACGCGAGCGGCAGCAGCGGCGGGGCAGCCGTGAGTGTGAGCTTCACCACCGGTACGGATGCTGGCTCCGGCATCGGAACGCGCCTACTGCAACGCGCTACGGCTCCGCTCAGCGGCACGGTCTGCGGAGCGTACGGCGCCTTCGCGACGATCTCTGCCGGCACCAACCCCGTCTCGCCGGTGCTCGACACTGTACCGAACGACGGCTGCTACAAGTACCAGTACGTGGTGTCCGACAATGTTGGAAACCTGCAGACCGCCACCAATGCCAACGTGGTTCACACCCCGTACAGCGCCTACTGGGCTTTCGACGCCGGGTCGGGCACATCGGCCGTGGACTCGTCCGTCAACGCCAACGACGGAACACTCCAGGCGGCCGCCGGATGGACAGCGGGCAAGATCGGCGCTGGCGCGCTCAACCTCAACGGTACGGCAACGAGCTATGTGGATGTTCCGTACCCGGTGATCGACTCGAGCCAGAGCTACACCGTCTCGGCGTGGGTGAAGCTGAACAACCTGACCGGCTTCCAGAGCTTCGCGAGCATCGATGGGAGTTCGATCAGCCCCTTCTACCTGCAGTTGGTCGGCGGCGTCTTCGGCTTCGGTCAGCGCAGCTCGGACTCCACCGTGTCAACCTTTGTTGGAGTGACCGGCACAGCGCCGACCGTTGGAGTCTGGTACCACGTGGCCGGGGTTTACAACAAGACGGCGGGCGCCGGCACCATCGAGCTCTTCGTCAACGGGGTTTCCCAGGGCACGACCGCAGCTGGCACCACCTGGACGGCTGCCGGACACACCCTGGTAGGTCACGCCAAATGGAACGGCGCGGCGGTCGACTTCGTCAATGGTGCGATCGACGAGGTGCGCTTCTACGACCGGGCATTGACGGCAACCGAGATTGGCGTGCTCGCCCGCTCGTACTCGGACTCGGTCGGTCGCACCACGGGTCTTCTCAGCTACTGGCGGCTCGGCGAAGCCAGCGCCGCCAGCCCGATGGACGACATCGCCACGGCGAACAACGATGGCGCCTACTTCAACGCCCCGACCGTTGGCGTCACTGGCGCACTTCCCGGCGACGTGAACAACGCGGTGCAGTTCGATGGCGTGAACGACTACGCGACCGCTGCTCGCCAGATCTCGGGTGACTTCTCGATCGAGTTCTGGTTCAAGTCCACTCAGAACTTCTCGAACGACTTCGGCCAACCGCACTGCACCTTCTGGTGGCAGGGTGCGTCGCTGGTCGACGCGGACTCCGGTGGCCCAGCCAACGACTTCGGCATCTCGCTGTGCGCCGGCCAAATCATCGCCGGGGTGGGTTCGCCCGACGTGAACATCGTCACCGCGGGCACCTACAACAACGGCGCGTGGCACCACGTCGTGTTCACGAGAACGCAGGCAACCGGTGCGCTCACCCTCTACGTCGATGGGGCGTCAGTCGGCTCGGCGACAGGCAACGTCAACGCCCTGACCTCGACCACGACGATCAACTTCGGCCGGAGCACCTCAGCCGTGAACTACTTCGCGGGAACCCTCGACGAGATCGCGTTCTACACGACGGCGCTCCCGCTCGTCACAGTGCAGACGCACTACACGTCCGCTCAGTAGCGGCTGGCGCCGCTGCGCCTCGAGTCCGCGACTGCAGCCACGTTGCTTGTCACGCCGGCCTGACGGTTAGGCTGCACAGGTGGCAACCCGTGACCGAGAATCGACCCGGGCCGCGATCTGGACGGCGGCACACCGCATGTTCCTGGAGCGCGGGTACGCGGGCACGCCGCTGCGCGACATCGCGGGTGCGGCCGGTGTGGACGCGGCCATGATCATCCGCTATTTCTCCTCGAAGGAGGAGTTGTTCCTCGAGACCATGCACCTGGACCCGGCGTTCACCGCGGTGATGGACGGCCCGCTCGAGACGCTCGGCACGGACTTCATCGACTCGATGCTGTCGTCGGGCGAGCAGGCGCGCAGTGTCTACCTGGCACTGATGCGGGCGAGCGACAGCACCGACATCGGCTCGCGGCTGAAGGAAGCTCACGAGAACTACTTCGTCGCGCCGCTGCGTCGCCGCCTCGACGGCCCGGATGCCGAACTGCGCGCCCGGCTCGCCGCCGCCCTGGTCGGCGGCCTGCTCTACAGCCTGTGGGTGGTGGGCGACGAGCACCTGCAGGCCACCGACCACACCGTGCTGGTGCGCTGGTACGGCGGCCTGCTGCAGGAGCTCGTCACCCCCAAGCCGTAATTTCTACAGCGCCGACCAGGCCCCGTCGGAGGGCAGGATCGCACCGGACACGTTGGTGCCGTCGTCGCTGAGCAGGAAGGTGATGGATGCCGCCAACTGCGCCGCCTCAGCCACCGGCGGGATGATCGCGAGGGCTTCACCGATGCGGGCCTGCCCGAGTTCGGACGCGAACGTCGCCTGGATGTTGGTGGCCACCGGTCCGGGAGCGACAGCGTTCACGCGAATGCCCGACGGCGTGTACATGAACGCGGAGCTCTTGGTCATGCCGACCACGGCGTGCTTGGACGCCGTGTATGCAAGCCCGGCTGCGGAGCCGCGGATCCCGGCCTCTGAGGCGATGTTCACGATCGAGCCGCGACCGGCGGCGAGCATCACCGGCAGCACCGCGCGGGTGAGACGGAACATGCCGTCGACGTTCACGGCGAACACGCGCTCCCACACGGCGTCGCTCACTTCGTGCAGCGGCGTCATGTCGTCCATGATGCCTGCGACGTTTGCGAGCCCGTCGATGCGGCCGTTCGCCGCGGACACGATTGCGGCGACATCCGCTGGCTTGGTGATGTCGCCGACGACGGTCACGACACTGCCAGCCGGCAGGCTCTTCTCGAGTTCGGCGAGGCGGTCGGCCGCGATATCGACGGCGACGACGTGGCCACCCTCGAGGGCGATGCGGGTTGCCGTGGCGCGCCCGATTCCGGAGCCGGCTCCCGTGACGATCACGGTCTGGCCGTCGAAGCGGCCGGCGCTGATGCGCTCGACCCAGGCCTGCGGGCCCTCGGAGGGTTCGTCGTCGTCCTCAACGACCGGGATCTCGCCGCCGTTGGCCTTGCGCACGAGGTCGTCCACCATCTCCTGGGTGAACTGCCCCTGGCTGAGGGCGACGAGGCGCTGCAGCGCGAACAGTCGCACGGGCTTGAGGGCGGATTCGTCCTGGCCGCCGCCAGCAAGCAGTTCCCGAATGAGGGGCCCGCCGGCCGGATGCTTGAACCAGTCGCCGATCGATGATTTGCCGGTGAGCGGCTTGTCCTGCTTAGCCATGAGTGTTCCCTTTCTGTGGGCGCCCTCGCCCGGATCATGGGATCGAGTGTGCGCCTCGAAACGCGCTAAGTCAACTTAGTTGACAAGCGCCAAGAAGTGAGCGACGCTTGCTGCACCGATCCGGTCGATGACGCCGGGCGGTCTCGTGCGCCACAACAGGGTCGACGACGACCCGAGAGAGGGAAGACCGTGCCAGGGACGACAATCGAATTTCACCCGGATCTGGCCAGCGCCCGGCGCATCCCGAATTTCACCTACGGCCCGATCTCCTCGCGGCTCATGCGCTCCCTGAAGCCTCGCCCTGCGGCACCAGCCCCCGGAGTCACCGTTCACGAGCTGGTCGTACCGGGCCCTGAGGGTGCACCGCAGGTGTCGCTGCGGGTGTTCCAGCCAGCGAACCTGACGGCACCCGCCCCCGCGCTGTTCTGGGTGCACGGTGGGGGTCTCGTGATCGGGTCGCCCGAACAGGACGACCGCACCAACATCGCCTTCGCGCGCGAGCTCGGCATCACCGTCGTGGCCGTGCGTTACCGCCTGGCCCCCAACAACAAGGCTCCGGCCGCGGTCGAAGATGCGTATGCCGGCCTGCTCGGGCTCGTCGCGCACGCGGCGGAACTGCAAGTGGATGTCGACCGCATCGCAATCGGCGGAGCGAGCGCCGGTGGCGGAATCGCCGCAGCCCTCGCCCTCCTCGCCCACGACCGCGGCGAGGTCACCCCGGCATTCCAGCTGCTCGTCTATCCGATGCTGGACGACCGCACCACCCACCGCACCGACATCGGCGCGAGGGACGTGCGGGCCTGGAATCCGAAGAGCAACCGGTTCGGCTGGCGCTCCTACCTCGGCGATGCCGTCGGCGGTGCGGATGTTTCGCCCTACGCCGCGGCCGCCCGGCGCGAGGACCTCACCGGACTCCCCCCGGCCTGGGTGGGCGTCGGCACGCTCGACCTCTTCCACGACGAGGACCTCGAGTACGCCCGCCGCCTGAACGCAGCCGACGTGCCGTGCGAACTCTTCGTCGTGCCCGGCGCGTTCCACGGATTCGATGCCCTGTATCCGAAAGCCCCAATCACTGCCACGTTCTGGCGCGAACAGGCGAAGGCCCTGGCGCTCGCGCTCGATACGCCGGGGCGACCTGCCTAGCCCCGGGTAGCGTTGCAAGCATGGAGATGAAACTCGAAGTGCTCGTGCTGCCCGTCGCGGATGTCGAGGTCGCGAAGGCCTTCTACGAGCAGGTCGGCTTCCACCTCGACCACGACATCGTGCGCAGCCCGGAGTTTCGCGTCGTGCAGTTCACGCCACCGGGATCAAACACGTCGATCCTGGTCGGCAGCGGGCTGACGGATGCCGCACCCGGTTCGGTGCAGGGCCTCCACCTGGTCGTCACGGACATCGCCGCCACCCGCGAGGAACTGGTGGCGCGCGGGATCTCGGTGAGCGAGATCTTCCACGACGAGGACACCTTCTTCCACCGCGCCGGCACCGCCCACAACGTGGACGGCCCCAACCCGCGCACCCCGGACTACGGCACCCTCGCGAGCTTCGTCGACCCGGATGGCAACGGCTGGTTCCTGCAGCAGATCAACGACCGCTGAGGTCGCGCTGCGGTTAACTGGCGCGGCCACGGCCCCATTGGGTCCGTGGCCGCAGCTTGGGGGCGCTCTAGACGCTGGTGCCGCTAGCCTTCCGGCGGATGAAGCCGAAGATGCCGGTGGCGATGAACAGGATGATTCCGATTATCGCGAGCCAGAACAGGCCCTTCACGGCGAAACCGACCACCGAGAGGACGACCCACAGGATGAGGAGGAAAATCACGAGACCTATCATGCGTTCGACGCTACGCCGGTTGCCGATCACGGTACAGGGGCTTGAACTCCCAGCGCGTTGGGGCTAACGCGGCGCGGTGTCAGAGCGCGGGCAACTCGTTCTCGATGTCGGGCAGCGGATCGCCGAGCGACTCGTCGATGAGGGCGAGCAGGGCCCTGGCGTAGGCGTCGGCGGCATCCGCTGCATCGAACTCGCGTGGTTGCCCCTCGATGATCGCGGCCACGAAATAGCGCTCGCGCGAGATCGAGAGGGACCGGAAAGTGGTTCGCAGCAGCTCGCGCAGCTGGTCCTCGCGCGGCAGCCAGAGCGCCTCCTCCAGGGCCACGGAGTCGAGCGCCCACTCGGTGGTGCCGTTGAAGCCGAGCACGGTGCCGGTGGAGAACTCGTGAGCCTCCACGGTCATGTCGCTGAGGGTGAACACCTCCTCGTCGGCCTCGATGCGGTCGATCACGAAGTTGTCGCCGGCCTTCGGATGCCAGGTGAGCCCCGAGTCGCGGAGTGCGCGGGCGAGCTCGACGGAGATCATCGGTCCATTATCGCGCGCGCGTGCTGTGTGGTTACGGCACGCTGTATCCGGCGGCCGTGAACAGGCGGTACCACTCCGCACGGGTCAGCGGCAGCTCGGAACCGGCGGCGGACTCGCGGATGCGCTCCGGCCTGGTCGTGCCGAGTACCACCTGCATGCGCGCGGGGTGGCGCGTGATCCAGGCCATCGCGATGCCGGTCGGAGTCACCGCGTACTTCGCGGCCAGCTCATCCAGCGCCGTGTTCAGCTCGGCGTACCGGTCGCGGTCGCCGATGAACGTGCCGCCGAAGAACCCGGCCTGCGCGGGCGACCACGCCTGCACCGTGATGTCGTGGACCCGGGAGTAGTCGAGGATGCCGTTGTCGCGGTCAATCGACTGGTCCAGGTCGTTCATGTTCGCGGCCATGCCCGCCGCCACGATGTTGGCGTGCCCGAGGCTGAACTGCAGCTGGTTGGCCACCAGCGGCTGCTTCACGTAGCGCTTCAGCAGCTCGATCTGCCCGGGAGTGTGATTGGAGACGCCGAAGTGTCGCACCTTGCCTGCGGAGGCGAGTTCGTCGAACGCGGCGGCGACCTCCTCCGGCTCGACGAGCCCATCCGGGCGATGCAGCAGCAGCACGTCGATGAAGTCGGTCTGCAGGGCCGCGAGTGAGCCATCCACCGACTCGATGATGTGGTCGTGCGAGAAATCGAACTCCCCGTCGTGCAGGCCGACCTTCGTCTGCAGCACGATCTCGGAACGCTGGGCCGGCGTGAGCTTCAGCGCCTCGGCGAAGCGGGTCTCGCATCCGTGCAGCTTGCCGCCGTAGGCGGCGGCGTGGTCGAACATGGTCACGCCGGATTCGACGCTCGCATCGAACAGGGCGCGCACTTCTGCATCCGTCATCTCGACGATGCGCAT
>JBDUEC010000063.1:0-11273 GCA_040002655.1 Rhodoglobus sp.
CGGTCTTGTAGCCGACGTCGAGGAGGACCTCGTCGCGGTCGATCTTGACGACGGTGCCTTCGATGAGGTCTCCGTCGTTGAAGAACTTCAGCGTCTTTTCGACCGCGGCGAGAAAGTCTTCAGCAGATCCGATGTCATTGACGGCGACCTGCTTGGGTGCCTTGTCGGTCGTTACGATTGTCATGTAGTAGTTGCTCCGGTGTGGACATAGCTAAGGCCCGGGACGAGTGGTGCGTGTTTGGTCCGCCCGAGCAGGCGAGTGAATCTTCGCAGAAATGCGACGTTCTAGCTTAGCGCCTCCTGATAGTGCGCGCATCCACGATCTGTTCGATAGCTGGCGCCAGGTCGGGGTACTCGAACACGTAGCCGGCGGCGAGCAACTTCTCCGGAACCACCCACCGGCTCTTGAGAACGAGCTCGGTCTCCGAGCGGATGATCGCGGTGCCGAGCTCGAGCAGCGCACGGGGCGCAGGCAGCCCGAACGGCACCCGCAGCGCTTTCCGGATGATCCGCATGAGCGTGACGTTATCGACCGGATGCGGCGCCGAAGCATTCACCGGCCCCTCCAGCTCGTCGTGCTGCCGCAGGAACTCGATGATCCCGAGAACGTCTGCGATGTGGATCCAGCTGAACTTCTGCAGCCCGCGCCGCGCCCGGAACTCGTGGAATGTTCCCGCCGCCACCCTGGCCCTGGTGCGGAACCACGGCCCGTCGACCTGGGGTCCGCCCAATCCGAAACGAGCAAGACGGAGAAGCGGAATGAGGGCGCTGCCATCCCCCAGCACAATTGCCATGCGCAGCGCGACCTTGCGCGTCTTCACTGCGGACGCGTTCAGCTCGTTCTCCCAGGCGGTGGCGATGCCGACCGAGAAACCCGTGCCGATCTCGCCCGTCGCCTCGGTCATCGGCCGGTCTTCGGCGTGCCGGTAGATGGTCGCAGTCGAGGAGTTGATCCACAGCCGCGGTGGCGCCGCGCAGGCTTCGAGTGCTGTCGCGAGCTCGCGAGTCGTTTCAACGCGGGAGCGCATGATCTCGGCGCGGCTATCGGGTCCGTAGCGGCAGTTGACGCTCTTGCCTGCCAGGTTGATGAGGAGATCGCTGCCGTCGAGCAGGTCGGTGATGGCGGCGGTGTTGCCCCAGGCGGCATCCGGTCCGCTTCGGCCAATGAGTTTCACATCGGCGCCCTGCGTGCGGAACGCGTCGGCCAGATACTGCCCAATGAAGCCGGATGCTCCGGCGATGACTATGCGGTCAGGCATCGTTCACCACGGTGTAGCTGAAACTGCCGGAGTACTCGTAGATGGTGCCGATGAGCGGCAGCGCCATGCGGAACGACACGTGCTGACGGTCACCATCGGAGCGTTCCACGAGGGAGATTCGCGGCGCCAGCATTCCCAGCGGGATGCGGATCGGCCCCAGGCGAAGCACCGCGCCCGTGGAGTTCAGCACGAGTCGTCCATTCACGACCGCCGCCGTGAAGGTCGAGGAAACCAACCCGCGTACGCCCACCCGATCGGTGAGCCCGGCGCGGGTCACACCGATCTCGTCGGTCATGACCTCGTCGCCGTAGCTGAAGCTGAACACACGGGTCGCCCGGACAGTACCCTGCGGCGTCGAGCGGTTCGTCACGGTGAACGGCACGTTGTGCTCCCAGACCGGGAACACAATGCCGTCGAAAGCCAAGACGGCGAACAGCGGCCACAACCAGCGATGACGGCTGCCGACCACCTCGAACACGCCTTGGCCGCGGCCGACGAAACCCTGCGCGATGGGTCCGAAGTATGCGGCGAGCCGCGGGTCGAGATCTGCCATGTGCGCGCCGAGCACCCGCTGCCAGGGAGAACGGGTCACGACGTCGCCGCGACTAGGCCGCGCATATTTGGCTGCGCAACTTCACGGGTCGTCTGCGCGAACTCCAGGATGGGCAGGCCGTCATAACTGGACGGCCTGCCCTGCTCGAGAATCCGCGTCGCGATCGCGATCCAGGCTTCACCGATGGACTCGGTCGCGACGCGTACGGTCACTTGAGCAGTGCCGCCTTCAGTGTGTCGAGGCCGACGCCACCGATGTCGAGCGCCTTGCGGTGGAACTCCTTGATGTCGAAGGCCGCACCCTCGTTGGCCTTGTACGCGTCACGGATCTGCTCCCAGATGCGCTGACCCACCTTGTAGGAGGGCGCCTGCCCCGGCCAGCCGAAGTAGCGGTTCACCTCGAAGCGCACGAACTGGTCGTTCATGTTCACGTTCTTGCCCATGAAGTCGAGGGCGTAGTCCCAGTCCCACTTGCCGGTGCCATCGAGGCGCGGCTTGCCGAGGTGCACGCCGATGTCGAGCACGACGCGGGCCGCGCGCATGCGCTGACCGTCCAGCATCCCGAGTCGGTCCCCCGGATCCTGCAGGTAGCCGAGGTCCTCCATGAGTCGCTCGGCATACAGGGCCCAACCCTCGGCGTGACCGGAGGTGCCGGCCAGCTGGCGACGGTAGGTGTTCAGCTTGGCTCGGTTGTAGACGGCCTGGCCCAGCTGCAGGTGGTGACCCGGAACACCCTCGTGGTAGACCGTGGTGGTCTCACGCCAGGTGTTGAACTCCGTGACACCATCTGGCACTGACCACCACATGCGGCCGGCGCGCGAGAAGTCGTCGCTGGGGCTCGTGTAGTAGATGCCGCCCTCCTGGGTCGGCGCGATCATGCACTCGAGTCGTTTGATCGGGTCCGGGATGTCGAAGTGGCTCTTCGAGAGTTCGTCGACGGCCGTGTCGCTGAGCTTCTGCATCCACTCCTGCAGAGCCTTGGTTCCGATCAGCTTGCGGGCCGGATCGGCGTCGAGCACCGCGATCGCCTCGGCAACCGATGCCCCCGGCTTGATCTCGTTGGCGATGGATTCCTGCTCCTCCACCATGCGTGCCAGCTCCTCGATGCCCCACTCGTAGGTTTCGTCGAGGTCGATCTTCGCGCCGAGGAAGCGGCGCGAGTTCAGCTGGTACAACTCGCGCCCGATGCCGTCCTCATCCTGCCCGGCCGGCAGCAGCTCGGACTCGAGGAAGGACGCCAGCTTGTCGTAGGCGCCAGCCGCGATTGCGGCGTTCTTCGCGAGGTCTGCCTTGAGGGAATCGGGCACGGGCTGCTCATCCGCGAGCTGGGCGGAGCCGGTGAAGTTGTGGAAGAACCCGTCGCTCGCCCCGTGCTTCTTGGCTTGCTCGATGACCTCGCGCACCTGGCGCTTGGCCGGGGTGATGCCCTTCGAGATGCCGAGGCGCAGTGTCTCGATGTAGCCGTCGACCGCGCCCGGCAGGTTGCCGAGCCGCCCGGAGATGTCAGACCAGTTGCCCTCAGTATCGGTGGGCATGAGGTCGAGGATGTCGCGGATCGACTGCGCCGGACTCGCGATCACGTTGACATCGCGCATCCACATTCCCGCGTCACTCGACTCCAGCTCGAGCTGGATCTCGTTGCGCAGGTCGGTGCGGGTGACCCAGTCCACGTCGTCCACCTCGGTGGCGGTGTCGAGGCGGGCAAGAACGGCGCGACCAGCGTCAATCAACGCCTGGTGGCCCGCGGGCGACAGGTCCTCATACTCGTCGAGCTTGCCGGGGATGCCGATCCAGGTCGCGATCGCCGGATCGAGTTCGGCAAGCGTGGTGACCCAATCTTCGGCAATCTGGTCGATTTCGGTCGGGGTGCGGGACTCGTGGTCCGTGCTCTCAGCTGTCATCCTTCGAGCCTAGATCGCGGCCCCGCGCCCGGCCAAGCGCGACCGGACTATTCCTTGTCGAGTTCGATCGCCAGGAGGTCAGCCAGCGTCGCCAGGGCCTCGTCGGCACCGTCACCCTCAGCGCTGAGGGTGACCACGGCGCCATAGTCGATTCCAAGGGACAGCACCCCGAGAATGCTCGCGGCGTTCACACTCTTGCCGGACTCAACGGTGAGCGTGACCGGCACCCCGACCTTCGATGCGGCCTGGGCGAACAGCGAGGCGGGTCTTGCATGCAGTCCGACCTTCGAGGCGACCGCGACAGTGCGTTCTGGCATGCTTGCTCCCTTTCGCGACTAGTGCGCCGCTTCGTCCCAGTTCTTGCCGGTACCCACCTGCACATCCAACGGAACCCGGAGGTCGGCCGCGCCGGACATCCGATTCGTCACGATAGCCGTAACCGCGTCGACTTCGCCCTTCGCCACCTCGAGAATGAGCTCATCGTGCACCTGCAGCAGCAGGCGCGAGCCGAGCCCCTGCTCAGCCAGGTCCGCTGCCACACCCAGCATCGCCCGCTTGATGATGTCGGCCGCGGAGCCCTGGATCGGCGAGTTGAGCGCCTGCCGTTCCGCGTTGTCCCGCAGCACGCGGTTCGACGAGTTGAGGTCGGCGAACGGTCGACGACGCCCGAAGATCGTGGTGGTGTATCCATCTACCTTCGCCTGGGCGACCACGCTGCGCAGGTACTCGCGCACCCCGCCGAAGCGCTCGAAGTAGTCCGTCATCAGGCGCTTGGCTTCGTCGGTCGTGATGCGCAACTGCTTGGACAGGCCGAACGCACTCAGCCCGTAAGCTAGACCGTACGACATCGCCTTGACCTTGGTTCGCATGAGCGATGTCACGTCTGCAGTGTCGACGTTGAAGATGCGCGCGCCGACGAAGCGGTGCAGGTCTTCGCCGGAGTGGAACGCGTCGATGAGCCCCTGGTCGCCGGAGAGGTGGGCCATGATCCGCATCTCAATCTGCGAGTAGTCCGCGGTCAGCAGAGTCTCGAACTGCGGGCCGCGTTCGAACGCCGTGCGCATCTCGCGGCCGACATCCGTGCGGATCGGGATGTTCTGCAGGTTCGGATCGTTCGACGAGATGCGGCCGGTCGAGCTGCCGGTCTGCTCGTATGTGGTGTGCACCCGACCGTTGGAGTCGACCGCCTTGTCCACGGTCTCGATGATCTGCTTGAGCTTGGTGGCGTCCCGGTGCTGCAGCAGCAGGTCGAGGAATGGATGCGGCGCCTGCTCCTGCAGGTCGGCCAGGCTCGCGGCATCGGTCGAGTAGCCGGTCTTGTTGGAGCGGGTCTTGGGCATCTGCAGCTGGTCGAACAGGACCTCCTGCAGCTGCTTCGGCGACCCGAGGTTCACCTCGCGACCGATCTCCGCGTACGCCCGCTGTGCGAGATCGTTGGCCGAGGTGGTGAGCTCTGAGTTGAGCCTGCCGAGAATCTCCCGGTTGACGGTGATGCCGTCGAGCTCCATCGTGGCGAGCACGGGAACCAGCGGCAGCTCGATGTTCTCGAGCACGCCCTGCGAGCCGGTCTCGAGCTTGTCGGCCAGGTACTCCGCGACCCGCAGGATGTACCACGCCTCAGTGGCCGGGCTCAGTGCCTCGGTGTCGGGCACGAGCTGGTTGGGGTCGGCCTGCGGCAGGGTCTCGCCGAGATAGTTGTATGCCTGCGCGGCCAGATCTTCGGCCTTGCCGCCGGGCTTGAGCAGCCACGCCGCGAGGTCGGTGTCGAAGGCGACGCCCTCCAGCGCCAGCCCGGCAGTGCGCAGCGCTTTCAGCTGGCGCTTGTAGGACTGCAGGTACTTGGGGCTCGGCCCGGCCAGCCACGCCTCGAGCGCCGTGTAGTCCGGCCGGCCTGGAGCCCACGGAACGTAGGTGGAGTCGTCAGCCGAGGAGATGCCGAAGCCGGTGACGACGCCCGCGTGGGTCTCGATCCTGAGGCCGAGCGGCTTGGTCCCCTGGGCGGACTGGGTGTGCAGCCACTTGCCGAGCTCCTCGTCAATGAGGGTGCGGATGCCGGGCGCCCCGGCCGTGGCGGATGGGCCGCCCACTGCATCCGTCGCCTCGCCGCCCCACTCGGCCCTGGAGACCTTGAACAGGCGGTCGAGGAGGGTCTTGAACTGGAGCCGGTCGAAGATGTCGCGCACAGCGTGCTCGTCGATCGGGCGCCGCTCAAGATCTGCGGGGCCGACCGGCAATTCGACATCGGTGATCAGGTGGTTGAGCTGGCGGTTGCGCACGGCGCGATCCTGCTGCTCCCGCAGCTTCTCCCCCACGACCCCGCCGATCTCGCCAGCGTGGGCGAGTACCTCGTCGAGGCTGCCGTACTGCGTGATCCACTTGACGGCGGTCTTCTCACCGACCTTGTCGATGCCGATCAGGTTGTCACTGGTCTCGCCGACCAGCGCGGCGATGTCCGGATACTGGTGCGGTTCGATCCCGTAGCGCTCGAACACGGCATCCCGGTCGTACCGCTTGAGCTCGGAGACTCCGCGCGCGTTCGGGTAGAGCAGCGTCACGTCGTCGTTGACCATCTGGATCGCGTCCCGGTCACCAGACACCACGAGCACCCGGTAGCCCTCGGCTGCGCCCCTCGTCGCCAGGGTGGCGAGGATGTCGTCCGCCTCGAAATCCTCCTTGGTGACGGTCGTGATGTTCATGGCTTTCAACGCCTCTTCGAGCAACGGGATCTGCCCGACGAACTCCGGGGGCGTGGCATCCCGAGTGCCCTTGTACTCCTCGTAGACGCGAGTGCGGAACGAGAAGCGCGAGATGTCGAAGGCCACGGCGATGTGGGTGGGCTTCTCGCTCTGCAGGAGCACGATCAGCATCGACAGGAAGCCGTGGATGGCGTTCGTGTGCTGGCCGTCGCGTGTCGTGAAGTTGTCTACCGGCAGGGCGTAGAACGCCCGGAATGCGAGCGAATGACCGTCAATGACCAGAAGGGTAGGCTTTTCGTTGTCCGACACGCAGCCAGCCTATCTTTCGCTGCCGACAGCCCATCAGCCTCGATTGTGACCGCGCCATGACGAAGATTCCCGACCATCTCGACCCGGAATTGTTCCAGCGACTGATCGCTTCCGGCGGCGGCGAACTGACCACGCGCATGGGCATCGAGTTCGTGGAACTGTCTGCAGAACTGTCCATCGCGCGGATGCCCGTGGAGGGCAACCGGCAGGTCGTCGGCCTGCTGCACGGCGGCGCGCACGTCGTGCTCGGCGAGTCACTCGGGTCGATCTCTTCGGCGATTCACGCGGGTCCCGGCCGCATCGCGGTCGGAATCGAAATCAACGCCACCCACAGCCGATCAATCACCGAGGGCTGGGTCACGGCGACCTGCACGGCCCTCTCGCTCGGCCGCACGCTGGCGACCCACGAGATCGTGGTGCGCGATGACGAGGGCAGGCGACTGTCGACGGTGCGGATGACCAACTTCCTGCGCGACGCCGGCTGATGACGATCCCCCCGGACTGGATCGAGCACCGACGGGCGGACGGCGAACGGATCGGCTGGATGAAGCCGGTGGACGAGCAGTTCGTGGTCGTCGACCTGCTCGGACGTGTGCGTAGTGAACCGCTGGACTGGTTCGATGCCGAGGAGACGCTCGACGCCCTGGGGATCGGCTACCTCGCCGATCCCTACGAGCTACTGCTGGATGGCCATTGGCGGCGGGTGCGCGTGATGGAGGTCTCGACCCGCGCGATTCGCGTCAAGCGCGAGGACTGGGGCGATATGACGACACCGCTCATCGAGCACGTGCTGGAGTTCCCGATGCCGGACTCGCTGCGACCATACGTCTCGGAGCGCCATTGATGCCAGAATCTCGTCATGGCATTCAAGGATTGGTTCAACAAGTTGTCTGACGACACGAAGCTCTGGCTGATTCAGAACATGGAAACGCCGCTGCCGCCCGACATCCAGACCGAGGTCATCGCGGCGGGAGGCCCGGACGAGTTGTCTCAGGACGACAATGACTGGCTCGAGCGCGTCAACAACGGCGACGACGTACTCTAGCCGGCTACTTCTTCGCGGAGAGTTGCTCGATGATCGCCTGGGCGACGTCGTGCATCGTCAGGCGGCGGTCCATCGACGCCTTCTGAATCCAACGGAATGCCTCGGGCTCGGTGAGCCCCATCTTCTCGTTGAGCAGCCCCTTGGCGCGGTCGACGAGCTTGCGGGTCTCGAAGCGCTCGACGAGGTCGGCGACCTCGGCCTCGAGCGTGATGATCTGGGTGTAGCGGCTGAGGGCGATCTCGATGGCAGGCAGCAGATCGCTTGGCGTGAACGGCTTGACGACATACGCCAGGGCGCCGGCTTCGCTCGCGCGCTCGACGAGTTCCTTCTGGCTGAACGCGGTGAGGAGCACGACGGGCGCGATGTGATTGCGGGTCAGGCGCTCTGCTGCGGAGATGCCGTCGAGCTGGGGCATCTTGACATCCATGATCACGAGGTCAGGGCGCAGTTCGGTCGCGAGGGCTACAGCGGTCTCGCCATCACCGGCTTCGCCGACCACCTCGAACCCGTTGTCACGGAGGATTTCCACGATGTCCATGCGGATGAGCGACTCGTCTTCTGCCACCACGACGCGACGGGGGGCTGACGGGGCTGCATCCTGCTCACTCATGCGTTCAACCATAAGGTATTCGGGTCATCGGACCGCGCAGTCTCCTGCACTAAACTGACCAACGTTGTTGTGCGCCGGATTGGCGGAATGGCAGACGCGGAGCACTCAAAATGCTTTGTCCGAAAGGGCGTGTGGGTTCAAGTCCCACATCCGGCACAGGAGAAGGGGCCAACCCACGGGTTGGCCCCTTCGCTAATGTTCGGGCCCCTTCTCCTGGGCCGGATGTGTCGCCGAGAACGCTCGGGGGTCCCCGCCGGCGGAACCGGTGGGGCGTCAAGTCCCTCATCCGGCACAACGAGGAACGGTAATTCGCAACCCCTTCCTTCCTGGCGTGCCCGTGCCCTTGACTGGAAGCTCGCAACGTCCAGAGGAGGACACAGTGAGCACTCCAATCGAAGATCGGGATGACCGGGTCCGGGATGACCGGGTCCGGGATGACCGGGTCCGGGATGACCGGATCGAGACCCCCGTGATCGTCGACGACATGGGAACCACGCGGCAGGAGGTGGTCGAACGGGAGCGGGAGCAATTCGGCGGCATCAAGTTCGGCTCCGCCTTCTTCGGCTGGCTGACCGCAACGGGGATGGCGGCGCTGCTGACGGCCGCCCTCGCGGCAGCCGGCACAGCGTTCGGTCTCGGTGACCAGGCGACCTCGGCCGGAGGGAACTCCGGCACGATCACCATCGTGGGCGGCATCCTGCTGCTCGTGATCCTGTTCGTCGCCTACTTCAGCGGTGGGTACGTCGCCGGGCGCATGGCCCGGTTCAACGGCGCTCGTCAGGGTCTGGCCGTGTGGCTGTGGGCGATTGTCATCGCCGTGGTTGTCGCCCTTATCGGGCTCCTTGCCGGAGCCAAGTTCAACATCCTGGCGAACCTCAACACCTTCCCGCGCATCCCGATCAACGAGGGCAACCTGACGGTTGCCGGCATCATCACCGCCGTTGTGGTTGCGATCGCCAGCCTGGTCGGCGCGCTGCTTGGTGGAGTCGCCGGCATGCGCTACCACCGCAGGGTGGACCGCGCGGGCCTGGGCGCCTAGCTCGGGTCCAGCGAGCGTACGATCTCGGCGGCCGGCTTCGCCTCGGCGAGAGCGAAGCCGGTGCCCGCCCAGAGCGACATCGCGCTTGGATCCCCTGCGGCGGCAGCGGCCTGTCTGATCGGCCGGGTCAGCAGATTGATCTCGGGGTAGCCGGGTGGGGCATCCGCTGTGTGCTCGTCGATGAAGCGGTTGCGCAGTCCGCGCGCGAAACGGCCCGTGAAAGCGCGGGTAACCGTAGTTTCGGTGAACTGGCCAGAAACCATCGCCTGCCGCTGCACGAGCGAGGTTCCTGCCTCGTCGGCCAGCAGGAACGCCGTTCCGGCCTGAACGGCGATCGCGACATCCAGGTACTCGCGCACGATCCGCGCCCCGCTCGCTCCCCCGGCGGCGACGATCGGCAGATCGGTGACAGCGCGCACCTGGTAGAGCAGATCCTCCAGGCGGGTTTCGTTGGGCGTCGCGAAAACCGAATGGTTTCCGCGATGGCCGCCAGCGATCGTTCCCTGCACGACGAGACTGTCCGCGCCGATGGATGCCGCGGCGCGCGCCTCCGCAGCATCGGTGACGGTCGCTGCGACATGCGTTCCCCCCTCGTGCAGCTGCTCGACGAGCGCAGTGGACGGCAGCCCGAACGTGAACGACACGACGGCCACCGGGTGCTCGACCAGCCAGGCCACCTTCTGCGCGTAGAAGTCGGTGTCGCCGGCAGGGGGCATCGCAAGCTCGACGCCGTAGCGGGTGGCTTCGGCGAGCAGCAACGAGCGGTAGCGCTCGACGGCTCCGGTTGCGGGTGGCAAATCGGCCGGAACGAAGACGTTCACGCCGAATGTCCCCGCGCCTCGCGTACGCTCGACGTCACCGATCATGCGCTCGGGCGTGAGGTTGCCCGACGACAAGTAGCCGAAACCACCGGCCTCGGTGACAGCCGCCACGAGCTCGGGCGTGGACGGCCCACCCGCCATAGGAGCCGCCACGATCGGCACCCGCAGGCTCGCGAACGAGAACCTGCCGGTGCCGACCATTGGATCGCTAGTCGGCGTGTGCGCCACTCTCCCACGCCGGGGCGGCCGCATTGACCGCGTCGCCGACGATGTGCACGCGCAGGTCGTTGGTGGAGCCGGAGATTCCGGGAGGGGAACCCGAGATGACGACGACCTTGTCCCCGACCACCGCGAGCCCTTCGCGCAGCAGAACCTCATCGACCTGGTGGTACATGGCATCGGTGTGGGTGACGCGCTCCGTCACGAAGGACTCGATGCCCCAGATCAGTGCCATGCGGCGACGGATGGCCGGGTCGGGTGTGAACGCCTTCATCGGGATGCGGAACCGCAGCCGCGACATCCGCCGCGCCGAGTCGCCGGACTCAGTGAACACGCACACGTACTTGGCGTCGACGAAGTCCGCCACCTCGGCCGCCGCGAGCGTGATCGCTCCACCCTGGGTGCGCGGCTTCGTGCCGAGCGGGGGGATGCGCTCCAGTCCGTGGTCCTCGGTGGAGGTCACGATGCGCGCCATGGTCTGCACGGTGATGACCGGGTACTCGCCGACGCTGGTCTCGCCGCTGAGCATGACGGCATCCGCACCGTCGAGAATCGCGTTCGCGACGTCAGACGTCTCTGCGCGGGTGGGTACCGGCGACGAGATCATCGACTCGAGCATCTGGGTCGCGACGATCACCGGCTTCGCCATGCGGCGGGCGAGCTCAACGGTGCGCTTCTGCACGATCGGCACGGCCTCGAGCGGCAGTTCGACGCCGAGATCGCCACGGGCGACCATGATCGCGTCGAACGCGTCGATGATCGCTTCGAGGTGGTCGACGGCCTGCGGCTTCTCGATCTTGGCGATGACGGGGACCCGGCGGC
>JBDUEC010000064.1:0-11174 GCA_040002655.1 Rhodoglobus sp.
ACGAGCACGATCGTGCCGAGCTACTACTCGTACAGCGAGTTCTTCCAGAACCAGCAGGTGGGCTACGGCTCGACCATCGCGACCGCTTTGACCATTGTGATCGTGCTGTTGACCGTCCTGTTCATCAAGGCACAGAACCGCGCCGAGCGTGGGGAGAGTGAGCGCTGATGTCGACCATCGCCGCCCGGCCCGTGGCCGACCTGCAGAACCCGGAGCATCCGCTCAAACTGCGCAAGCGCGCCACCAGGCGCAGCTTCGGTGACTGGGTGATCCTCGTGATCGTCATCGTGTTCGCGGCGCTGGTCGCTGTGCCGTTCGTGATCATTCTGATCAACTCGTTCAAGTCGCCGTCCGACTACGCGACCTCAGGGCCGCTCAGTCTGCCCACCAACCTGTACTTCGACGGCATCGTGAAGTTCTGGGAGCGGGTGAACTTTCCAGAGAAGCTCTGGAACAGCTTCTTCATCAGTGGGCTGGTCGCGATCCTCGCCGTGCTGGTGTCTGTACTCAACGCGTTCGCGATCGGCATCGGGCGAGTGCGCGGACGCACCTGGATCATCATCCTGTTCCTGCTGGCGAACATGCTGCCGCAGGAGGCACTGCTCTACCCGCTGTACTACATGTTCAAGCAGGTCGGGCTCTACGACAACGTGTGGTCAGTGATCATCATCTTCACTGTGATCCAGAGCGCCTTCGGCACGTACCTGCTCTCGTCGGTGTACGGCACCTTTCCCAAGGAGATCCTCGAGGCGGCCTCCCTCGACGGCGCGAGCAGGTGGCAGATTCTCTGGCGTGTGATCGTGCCGATCAGTCGGCCCACGCTCGCGGTGCTGGTGATCTTCTTCTTCATCTGGACCTGGAACGAGTTTCTGATCCCGCTCACCTTCCTGGTCAGCAACGCGAACCAGACGGTCCCCGTGGCGATCGCCGTGCTCCAGGGCGACCGGCTGATGGATGTCACGACCACCAGCGCCTCCGCATTGCTCGGGCTCATCCCCACCCTCGTGTTCTTCCTCATCTTCCAACGCACCCTCACCAGGGGAATCACAGCAGGAGCGGTCAAGTAGCCATGAAGTTCTCAGACGGTTTCTGGCAGTTGCGGCCCGGCGTGACGGCGCTCTACGCGCAGGAGGCCTATGACGTGGAGCAGCGGAACAACTCCATCGTCGTCACGGCGCCGACCAAGGTGATCGCGTCGCGGGGGGACGTGCTGAATCTCCCGAGCCTTGAGGTCACGCTGAGTTCGCCGCTCGACGGGGTGATCGGAGTGCGCATCGAGCACTTCGCCGGCGCCGACCGGGCAGCGGGCTTTGACCTCGTCGGGGCGGAGAACGGCCACGGCGTGGTTGCGATCTCGGACGACCGCGGCACGCTCACCAGTGGAGATCTCACCGCGACGATCGCGCGCGGTGCACCATGGAGTCTCTCCTTCTCGTCGGGCGACCGGGTGCTCACCCGGAGCGGGCACAAGGCCATCGGCTACCTGCAACTTGCGGAGGATGCCCAGGTCGACGGCGGCCCGATCGGCAACGCCCGCGCGCGCGAACCCGGCGGCCGCGGCCGTCGCTACCTGCACGAGCAACTGAGCCTCGGCGTTGGAGAACTCATCTACGGACTCGGTGAGCGCTTCGGCCCGGTGGTCAAGAACGGCCAGTCGGTGGACGTGTGGAACGCAGACGGCGGTACGTCGAGCGAGCAGGCCTACAAGAACGTTCCCTTCTATCTCACCAATCGCGGCTACGGGGTGCTCGTCAACGATCCCGGTCACGTCTCGTTCGAGATCGGCTCTGAGGTCGTTGAGCGGGTCCAGTTCTCCGCGGCGGGGGAGAGCCTCGAGTACTTCGTGATCTACGGGCCGACCCCGGCGAAGATCCTCGAGCGCTACACCGCCCTCACGGGCCGCCCGGCATCCGTTCCCGCCTGGTCGTATGGGCTCTGGCTGTCGACGAGCTTCACAACCAGCTACGACGAGGCGACGGTGACGAGCTTCATCGACGGCATGGCGGAGCGCGACCTGCCCCTGTCGGTGTTCCACTTCGATTGCTTCTGGATGCGCGAGTTCAACTGGTGCGACTTCGAATGGGACCCGCGCACTTTTCCGGACCCGGAGGGCATGCTCGCCCGCCTGCACGAGAAGAACCTGCACGTGTGCGTCTGGATCAACCCGTACATCGGCCAGCGCTCGCCGCTGTTCGCCGAGGCGCGGGATGCCGGCTACCTGGTGAAGCGGCCAAATGGCGACGTCTGGCAGTGGGACCTCTGGCAGGCCGGCATGGCTCTGGTCGACTTCACCAACCCGGATGCCACCACCTGGTACCAGGGCAAGCTGCGCCACCTGCTCGACCAGGGCGTCGATGCCTTCAAGACGGACTTCGGCGAGCGCATCCCGTTGGACGTGGACTACTTCGACGGCTCCAGCCCGGAGCGGATGCACAACTTCTACACCCAGCTCTACAACCGGGCCGTCTTCGACGTGCTCGAGGAGACGCGCGGCGAAGGCGACGCAGTGCTGTTCGCACGATCTGCCACGGTGGGTGGCCAGACCATGCCCGTGCACTGGGGTGGGGACTCCACCTCCACCTACGAGTCGATGGCCGAGACGCTGCGCGGCGGTCTATCGCTCGCGCTCAGCGGCTTCGGTTTCTGGAGCCATGACATCGGCGGATTCGAGGGTGTGCCGGATGCCGGAGTGTTCAAACGCTGGACCGCGTTCGGGCTGCTGTCCAGCCACAGCCGGCTCCACGGCAGCGGTTCGTACCGCGTGCCGTGGATCTTCGACGACGAGGCCGTCGGCGTCACGAGAAAGTTCACCACTCTCAAGCTGTCGTTGATGCCGTACCTGTACGCCGCCGGCCTCCAAGCCACAGCATCGGGCGTGCCCGTGATGCGTCCGATGCAGCTCGAGTTTCCGGAGGACCCTGGCGTCGGCTACCTGGATCGCCAGTACCTGCTCGGCCCGGACCTGCTCGTCGCACCGGTGTTCACCGAGAGCGGCAGCGTGGAGTTCTACCTGCCCGCGGGTACCTGGACGAACTACTTCACAGGCGAGACCGTCACTGGTCCGGCCTGGCGCTCCGAGACCCACGGCTACGACAGCCTGCCGCTCTACGTTCGGGATGGCGCGGTCATACCAGTGGGTGCCCGCATCGACCGACCGGACTACGACTACCACGACGGGCTCACCCTCGCGGTGTACCCGGGCTCGCTCGAGGCGGATGCCGAACGCACGATCGTCGTGACCAACCCGCAGGGCGACGCCTCGACCTTCACGGTGCGCCGCAGCGGCTCGTCGGTGACGGCGACCTCCGACGGCACCCGGGAGTTCTCACTTCGGCTTGCTGGCGGCCCAACGGTGCGTTCGGCGAACGGAACGGCAGGAGCGGAAAGGTGACCTCGTGCTGCAAGCGGCGCTTCGGTGCGGGAACGGTACCGGAGTAGGGTTTCGATGTGACCGCGACCGATCCCTCCGCGCGCGGCCTGAGCAATGACGCGGTGCGCCGCGAGAATCTCGCCAATGTGCTGCGCCTGGTGCACCGCAGCGGAAGCGGTGGCAGGTCCCGCTCTGAGCTCACCGCCCTGACGGGACTCAACCGATCCACGATCGCCGCACTGGTGGCCGAACTGGCCACCCTCGAACTCGTCGTTGAGACGGAGCCGGACTACCGCAACCGGGTCGGGCGGCCGAGCCCGGTCGTGCGGGCGGCCACGCGGGCGCTCGGCATCGCGGTCAACCCGGAGCTCGACGCCATCACGGTCGCAGTGGTCGGGCTCGGCGGGCGGGTGCTCGTGCAGCAGCGCACTCCGACCCCGGAGGCATGTAGCGCCGCCCGTGCGGCGGAGTTGGCGGCCGAGTCGATCGCCGCGCTGATCGCCGACTACGACACCGACCACAGCACTGTGGGAGTGGGGGTGGCCGTGCCAGGTCTCGTGCGCACCGAGGACGGCCTGGTGCGCCTTGCCCCCCACCTCGGCTGGCTCGACGAGCCGTTCACCGCAATGCTGGCTGAGCTGGTGCGGCTGCCGGTGGCGGCGGCCAACGATGCGACCCTGGGCGTTCTCGCCGAGAGCACCTTCGGCTCCGGTCGCGGCGCGCGCGATCTCGTCTACCTGAACGGCGGCGCGTCCGGGGTGGGCGGCGGCATCATCGCGGGGGGAGTGCCGCTCGGTGGCACGGCCGGGTACGCCGGCGAACTGGGGCACACCCTCGTGAATAGCGCGGGCATCCGCTGCCACTGTGGTGCGATCGGCTGCCTCGAGACCGAGGTGCTGCGCGCCCCGCTGCTCGCGCTGGTCGGACTGACGGATGCCGCAGCCGACGGTCTCGAAGACGCACTGCTGGCCTCGGGGTCGCCCGAGGTCCTCGCCGAGGTCCACCGTCAGCTCGACTTCCTCGCGATCGGGCTGCGGAACGCGATCAACACCCTCAACCCGACGCTCATCGTTCTGGGCGGCTTCCTCGGTGCGCTCTACGCCGTTGACTCCGGCTACCTCGATCGACTCGTCGCCGAGCAGTCCCTTGCCGCCCCCAGGGAGTCGGTGCGTATCACCAGGGCGGAACTCGGCGCGGACATTCTCATGGTGGGGGCCGCCGAGCTCGCGTTCGCGGGCATCCTGGCCGATCCGGCCTCGTTCGGGTAGGGCACGCCACTCGTTCTGGGGGTGCGATCCGGTCTTAACACGAATCGATTCGATCCGGATGGTCATAGGATTGTTTGCGGCTCTCAACGCGGCGGGCTGCAATCGATATCTGCCGCGCGCGGCAGCCGCGCGGCCACCGTCTCGTTCGACCATCGCCGCATCCCAGGCTAGGAATTACAGCAGTGACTACCGTCGTGCACCCCGGTGACTCGCTCACACCCCGCCAGCGCCTCGTATACATCCTGGTTCTCGGCGCCCTCACCGCCCTCGGTCCGTTCACCGTCGACCTCTACCTCCCTGCTTTCCCCGCGGTCGAGCACGAGCTCGGGGTGTCGCCCGCACTCGTGCAGTTGACCCTCACGGCGACTGCGGTGGGATTCGCGCTGGGCCAGCTCATCGTCGGGCCGTGGAGCGACAAGGTCGGCCGTCGCCTGCCGTTGATCATCGCGACATCGGTGCACGTGCTGGCCAGCCTCGGAGTGGCGATGGCTCCAGACATCACGTGGCTCATCGCCCTGCGCGTGCTGCAGGGGGTCGGTGCGGCCGCCGGCGGCGTGGTCGCGGTGGCGACGGTGCGCGATCTTTTCGGCGGATTGCCCCTCGTGCGCATGATGTCGCGACTCTCGCTCGTGAGCGGGCTGGCTCCGATCCTCGCACCGGTGATCGGATCGCAGTTGCTGCGCTTCCTCGACTGGCGCGGCATCTTCTGGGCACTCGCGGCCTACGGTCTCGTGATCCTGGTCTGTGCGTACATCTTCATCGTGGAGACCCTGCCACCCGCGCGCCGCGGCGACCTCGGCCATTCGACCGTGCGGCAGCGGTATGGGGTGCTGTTCCACGACCGGGTGTTCGTCGGCATCGCGGTGATCGCTGGCATGACCTTCTCCGGCCTGTTCGCCTACCTGTCGTCGTCGTCATTCCTGTTCCAACAGGTGTACGGGCTCAACGCGCAGCAGTTCGGGTTGCTGTTCGCTGTGAACTCGGTAGGTGTCGTGGCTGGAGTCCAACTGAGCTCCCGGCTCGCGCGCTACGTCGGGCCGCAGTGGATCATCGCGGGCGTGACCGTCGTGCTCCTGCTGTCTGCGCTCACCATCGTTCTGCTCGACTCGCTGCATTTCGGCCTGTTCGGAATTCTCGTGCCGCTCTGGTTCTTCGTCTTCGCCTGCGGCTTCTCGTTCCCGATGACCCAGGTGCTTGCAATCGCCAACCACGGGAGCGAGGCGGGTACCGCCGCATCCCTGCTCGGCGCCCTGAACTTCGGGCTCGCTGGGGCGATCTCGCCGATCGTCGGCCTGTTCGGCATCCGCAACGCCGTACCGATGGGCGCCATCATGGCCGCGACCGCGACGGTGTCGATCGTCGTGTTGTGGGTGGTGGTGCGGCCGCGTTCGGTGCCCGCTCTCGCACGCTGAACAGCGTGGCGTTCACAACGTTGTAGTCTCCTCTCAGCGCGACGTGAGGAGCTGGCATGGCAGGCACGATCCACGATGTCGCCCGGCTGGCGGGCGTCTCGTTCAAGACCGTCTCCAACGTGGTCAATGACCACCCGCACGTGAGCGATGCGACCCGCGCGAAGGTGCAGGCAGCCATCGAACAGCTCGGCTACACGCCCAACCTGTCGGCGCGCAGTCTTCGCTCCGGCCGCAGCGGTGTCATCGGCCTTGCCGTTCCCGAGCTCAGCCTTGCCTACTTCGCCCAGCTCGCCGACGACGTCATCAGGGCTGCGGAGGCGCGTGGGCTTGTGGTGCTGATCGAGCAGACCGGTGGCGACCGTGCTCGCGAACTCGAGGTGCTGCGCAGCCCGCGACTGCACCTCACCGATGGCTTGCTCTTCAGCCCGCTTGGCCTCGGTATCGATGACGCGGCTCTCGTCGACATCGACACACCGCTCGTGCTGCTCGGCGAGCGCATCTTCAACGGGCCGGTCGACCACGTCACGATGCAGAACGTTGAGGCTGCGCGCGCGGCGACCGAGCACCTGATCGGCGTCGGTCGTAGGCGGATCGCCGTGATCGGCGCACACGAGGGTGAGGTCATCGGGTCTGCCGGTCTCAGACTCACCGGCTATCGACAGGCGCTGGATGCCGCGGGCATCCCCTTCACAGAGGAACTCATCGCCTACGTGGGCCTCTGGCACCGGGCCAACGGTGCGGAGGGCATGCGCAGGATCCTGGCCAGCGGCGTGGACTTCGACGCCGTGTTCGCCATGAACGACGAGCTCGCTCTCGGCGCGATGCGGGTGCTCCAGGAGGCCGGCCGGCAGATCCCGGCGGATGTCGCGGTCATCGGTTTCGACGACGTCGACGAGGGCCAGTACTCACTTCCGAGCCTGTCGACGGTAGACCCCGGACGCACCGAGATCGCGGAGACCGCGGTCGATGTGCTCATCCAGCGGATCGCGGAGAAGGGCGGGCAACGGCAGCCGCCGCGCGAGTTGCTCTCGCAGTTCCGCATCGTCGCGCGGGAATCCACGGCCTGAGACGCGCTGCTGGGCCACGGCTTGACAGGACCGGCCCGAGCAAGCAAAATACGTGTTACAACGTTTACATACAACGTTGTAACCAGACCGCCCGGCTGCCGGGAATGACGAATCAAGGAGGATTCGCGAATGACGCTCGATCGTCAGGCGCATCGCCCTGGTTCTCTTCACGTGCCCGGGACCGACCCGGTTGCCGACCAGCCAGCGCTGCTCGGCGATGCATCACCTTCAGACAATGAAGTCCAACGCACATCGAAGGGAAGAATCACAGTGAAGAAGAGCGCACTGATCGCCGCTGTCTCCGCGATCGCCATGGCCTCGCTGCTCGCAGCGTGCACCGGTGGTGGGGGCGGAACAGACACCGCGAAGCCGACCAACTGCACCAACAAGATCACCAAGACCGACGCCCCCGTCGTCTCGGTCTGGGGTTGGTACCCCAACATGGACAAGGTCGTCGAGAACTTCAACTCCGGTCACGACGACGTGCAGGTCTGCTGGACCAACGCCGGGCAGGGTGGCGACGAATATGACAAGTTCCAGACCGCCGTCTCCGCCGGCAAGGGCGCACCGGATGTCGTGATGCTCGAAGCCGACCGGGTCGCGAACTTCGTGATTCAGGGCGCGCTCGTTGACATCAGCAAGTACGGTGTCGACGCCGTGAAGGACAACTTCAGCGCCGGTGCCTGGAAAGATGTCTCGGTCGGTGACGCCGTCTACGCGGCTCCGGTCGATGGTGGACCGATGGCCATGATCTACCGCTCCGACGTGTTCGCCAAGTACGGAATCACGACCCCTCCGACCACCTGGGCCGAGTACCAGGAGGACGCGCAGAAGGTGAAGGACGCTGGCGGACCTCTGTTCGGCGACCTCGGAGCCAACGTGCCGGCCGTCATGATGGCGCTCGAGATTCAGAAGGGCGCCACCCCGTTCGAGTACGACCCGACCAGCCCGAAGGACGTGACGGTCAAGGCCGACGACCAGGACTCCAAGGACGTGCTCGACTACTGGGCCGGACTCGTGAAGAACGGCTTGGTCGGCACTCAGGACCAGTTCACTCCCGACTACATCTCGGGTGTCGTCGGCGGCGACTACGCCACCTACATTTCTGCGGCCTGGGCTCCCGGTTACCTCAGCGGTGCAGGCGTCGGGCAGGGTGACGACGCGGGCAAGTTCGCCGTGGCGCCGCTACCGCAGTGGGATGCTGCCAACCCGGTCTCAGTGAACTGGGGAGGATCGGCCTTCGCCGTCACCTCACAGGCCAAGGACCCGAAGCTGGCTGCAGAGGTCGCGCTCGGCATCTACGCCGACCCGGCATCGCTCAAGGACGGGTGGGAGAACCAGATCATCTTCCCGCTCAACCAGGGCGTGCTGAAGTCCGACGAGTTCATCAACGCCCAGGTCGCGTTCTTCAATGGCCAGACCGCCAACAAGGACATCTACATCCCGGCGGAGAACGCGTACAAGGGCTTCACCTACAGCCCGTTCCAGGCGTACTACTACGCGCAACTGCAGGAGGTGCTCACCAAGATCAACGGCGGCGAGATCTCCGGGTCTGACGCGGCCACCGAGCTCCAGAAGGCGCTCGTGGCTTACGCCAAGGACCAGGGCTTCACCGTCAAGGAGTAACTTCGACGTTCGACGGTCCGGTCCCCAGCGATGGGGGCCGGACCGGCCCCACCGATTCATGGAGGAATTAACAATGACAGCGGATGCAGTGGCGGTGAGTCCGCGGCCAACGACCAAGGGTCGGGCGGCACCACTCACCCCGGGCCAGCGCAAGGCCAGACGACGTCACTCGATCACCGGATGGCTGTTCATCACCCCGTTCGCCGTCGTGTTCGTCGTGTTTCTGGTGGCTCCCCTCCTGTACGCCCTCTACCTGAGCCTGTTCACGAAGGGGTTGGCGACGGGTACCACGTTCACCCTGTTCGCGAACTACGTCAAGGCGTTCACCGACCCGCAGTTCCTGAGCGGGGTCTGGTTCGTTATCCGCTTCTCGATTGTGCTGATCCCCGTGCAGATGATCGTCTCGCTCGCCGCGGCGCTCGTACTCGATGCGGTGACGACCAGGTTCGCCAGGTTCTCCCGGCTGATGATCTTCCTGCCGTACGCGGTGCCGGCCGTGATCGGGGCCCTCATGTGGGGCTTCCTGTATAGCCCGAGCTTCGGACCGCTCGATCAGATCTTCAGCCTGTTCGGCGCCCACGCGCCGTTCCTGCTCGATAAGGACCACGTCTTCGGCGGGCTGATGAACGTGGTGACCTGGCAGTGGGCCGGCTACTACATGATCATCATCTACGCGGCGCTGCAGGGCATCGACCCTTCGCTCTACGAGGCCGCGAAGATCGACGGCGCGAATGCGTGGCAGGTCGCCACGCGCATCAAGATTCCGCTCGTGACCAACGCGCTCCTTCTCATCCTCGTCTTCGCACTGATTGGCACCCTGCAGTTCTTCAGCGAGCCACAGGTGCTGCGGCCGATCGCGAACGGGTCGATCACCCCCGACTTCACGCCAAACATCTACGCGTACAGCCAGGCGTTCTCGTACGCGTCGTTCAACTACGCGTCCGCGATCTCGTTCTCGCTCGGCATCGTGGTCTTCATCTGCGTCTACATCTTCCTGTTCCTCACTCGCAAACGGGGGAGCTTTCTCTCATGACCACGACCGCACTCAGTGGACTGCGCACGCCGCGCAAACCCAATCGACTGCTGCCGCATCTCTTTCTGGGTGCGCTGATCATCTACTTCCTTGTGCCGCTGTGGTGGATGGTCATCAACAGTTCCAAAGACACGCAGGGCCTGTTCGGCGGCACCGGTGGTTCCCTCTGGTTCGACCAGAACATCAACTACCTCGGAAACCTGCAGGACCTGTTCACCTACAACAGCGGCATCTACCTGCAGTGGGTGGCGAACTCCGCGCTCTACGCCATCTCCGGCGGAGTGGGTGCCACCGTGGTGGCCGTGCTGGCCGGGTACGGGTTCGCGAAGTTCACGTTCCGCGGGCGCAACTTCACCTTCTCGCTGCTGCTGGGGTCGGTGATGGTGCCGCTGACAGCGCTCGTCATCCCCACCTTCATCATGCTGTCCCAAGTGCAGCTGACCGACACGATCTGGGCCGTCATCCTGCCCTCATTGCTCAATCCGTTCGGGGTGTACCTGATGAGGGTCTACGTGGGCGACGCAGTGCCCGATGAGTTGCTTGACGCCGCGCGCGTCGATGGCGCCAGTGAATTCAGAATCTTCCTGCAGGTCGCCCTTCCGCTGATGCGCCCCGCAGTCGTCACCGTGGCGCTGCTCTCGATCGTCGGCACCTGGAACAACTTCTTCCTGCCACTGGTCATGCTCTCCGACAACAGCCTGTTCCCGGTGACGGTCGGGCTCGGCCACTGGATGAGTCTGGCGTCGGCAAACAACGGCGGCGGACACTCGCTGTGGAGTCTGATCATCATCGGCTCTCTCGTGTCGGTCATTCCGCTGATCATCGCCTTCCTCTCCCTGCAGAAGTATTGGCAGGGCGGCCTGTCCCTCGGCAGCCTCAAGTAACGCTGCCCGTCCACATCCACTCCATCGAAAGCGAACTATGCCCAAGGCCCATCTGACCCTCGACCCGCACTTCACCGTGGGCCCGGTCAACCGCCGACTCTTCGGCTCCTTTGTCGAGCACCTCGGCCGCTGCGTCTACGACGGCATCTACGAGCCCGGCCACCCCACTGCTGACGAGAATGGATTCCGCGAGGACGTTCTCGAGCTGGTGCGCGAACTCGGCGTGAGCGCCATCCGCTACCCCGGGGGAAACTTCGTCTCCGGGTACCGCTGGGAGGACGGGGTGGGACCGCGCGCAGAGCGACCGCGCCGGCTCGACCTGGCCTGGCACTCCACCGAGACCAACGAGGTGGGGCTCGACGAGTTCACCAAGTGGCTGGACAAGGCCGGCAGTGAGCTCATGTACGCAGTCAACCTCGGCACCCGTGGCATTCAGGAGGCGCTCGACGTGCTCGAGTACGCCAACGTGCGTTCGGGCACGCGACTCTCGGATTGGCGCGTGGCGAACGGGCAC
>JBDUEC010000065.1:0-11052 GCA_040002655.1 Rhodoglobus sp.
CGTGGAAGTACGAGCAGTAGCACCCGCCCCAGACCCCGTTGTGCTTCTGCGCGAGTGCCAGCCACGCCGGGTAGGTCTCCAGGGTGAGCGGTTTGATCACGTGCGAAGTCAGAACGTCCTCATCAGCCATGGCAGGCTCCTCGCGTCGGTGCTGACATTCTGCCAACTGGCTCCGACACTCGACAAGGTACGTGACTTGGAAGCCTCGTCCTTAGCAACTTCCTTCGAGGGCGCAGCCGGAGTCCAGCATCCGCTTGCCGTCGCCTGCGCTGCTCACCGAAGCCGCCTTGCTCAGGCTTGCCACTAGTTCTTCGTAGCGATCATCGAGGTAGGCCAATCGCACCTGCTCGGAATCGACCGCGAGCTGGGAACCATCGTGCCCGACGAATTCGTCCTGGTGCGCCGCGTAGTAGTCGTCGATGGTGTGCTGCGTCGCGTCGATCTGACCACTCTCCGCGAGGAGCTGAGGAAGTTTGTAGCGGATGTCGCCCAGCACGTAGTCGAGATAGTTCGATTCGGAGAACTGCTGTGGCCCGTAAATCGGATCATTCTGCGCCATGGCGTCACGGCGGCGCTGGTTCTCCGCTGCCAGTGAAGTGACAAAGGTGGAGTACGTCGGGTCGGCGATCAGCCCGGCCTCTGACGCGAGTTGGAACTGGACCGCCGCCGCAGTAGCGTCCGCCTCGGCGGCGGCGAAGATCGCTGCGTTGGCATCCTTTGGCAGCTGCGACGTCGTTCCACTGACCACGTTCGACCTCTCACTGAGGAGGAAGATGCGCAACTCGCGTGCGGGAACCGCCTGGTCGTTGACGACCAGTACCGGCGTGTCGGGCGCTATTGGTGTGGGCGTTGCTGTTCCGACCGCGCATCCCGCTAGTAGGACCGCAACGATGGCCAAGAGAGCCGGTAGCGTGGCTCGAGATTGGTGGAGTGCCTTCATGATGTCCTTCTTCGACGGAGAACCGGGGTGCGCCCCGCGCTGCTGAGCGCACCCCGGACTGCCGCTAAGGCGTGGCGAGAGTGGTGATCGTCGCCGCGCTCAGTGCTCGGTTGTACACGGAGACCTCGTCGACGGTGCCATTGACGAAGTCGACCGGCACCCCGCCCCACTCCGCAGCGCCGATCACTGTGGGAGCGTTGGCTTTCCACGAAGCGGCGTAGCTGGCCGTGCCCTGCAACGCTCCGTTGACGTACAGGGCGATGGTGCCCGCGGCTTTGTCGTAGACGCCCGCAACGTGGTACCACGTTGCGATGGCCGCGCTCGAAGTCGCCGCGACCGACGTCGCTGAAGACGAGGTGGAGTCAGCGTTACGCACGGTGAGAGTCAACTTTCCCCCAGCCAATTGAAGGAAGAACGGACTGATGCTGCCTGCGGGCATGCTCGCGATCGTCTGTGTTCCCAATACCGAGTTGAACTTGACCCAGGCGGCGACGGTGAAGCTGTTGCTCGTGTCGATGGCAGACAGCGGGGACACCGCCAAGGTTCCCAACGTCCCGTTGAAAGCGAGCGCGCCAGCGCCCACCGCCGCACTCGAACTCCAGGCAGTCTGGCTCTCGAGGTGGCCATTCGGGACGCTGCCGGTCACATCCGCGAACGTTGTTCCCGGCCCCTCGTTGAGCGGGAAGTAGGCGGCCGCACCGGTGCCGAGCGCGAACGCCTCTCGCGCGGTCACCGCGCGAGGGAGCACGCGAACATCGTCGATCGTGGCGTTGGCGAAGTCAACGTTTGCACTGTTCCACCTGGCGCGCCCAACAGTTGTGTGACCTGAGGCGGTCCAGGCGGACGAGAACGGGGTGGTGCCCTGCAAGACGCCGTTCACGTAGAGCGCGATCTGGTGCGCCGCAGAGTCGTACACACCGGTGAGCTGGTACCAGGTGCCTGCGACGGCCGTCGGCCCGGTCACCTGAACGTAGCTCGAACTCGTCGAGTCGGCGCTGCGTTCAGTGAACACGAACTTGCCTCCGCTGAGCTGCAGGTAGAACGGGCTGACGACCGAGCCGTCGATGCTGACGTACGTCTGGTTTCCGGTCAACGTGTTCGGCTTCACCCACGCCGAGACTGTGTAGCTCGAACCGGTATTGACGACGGGTCGCGGGATGTCCACCCAGCTGGTGTTCGCACCCGTGAGGGCCACTGCGCCAGTGCCGATCGTGCCGGCGGCCCATGACGCACCAGCCTGCAGCGTGCCGTTGTTGTTCCGGCCGCTGGTGTCTTTGGCAGCAGTTGCCGTCGACTCATCGAATCGGAGATAGGTGCCGCTGCCAGGAGTCGCGGCGGACACTGCCGCGCCGTTGTACGCACCGATGTTGGGCGCTGCGGAAGTCGACACTGCGTTGCCGTAGAAGTCCTGGCCACCGTTGTTGGCGATGACCGCACCCGATCCGAGGGCTGGCGATCCAGCCGTGAGCTGGTACACGCTGGCGCTGGCTCGTCCGTCTGTTCCGCCGCCGGGGCTCACGAGCAGGGGATCGGTGGTCACCTTTGACGCGTCCGTCGGTTCAGACGCGGGATGGTTGCCATAGAACAGGTTGTGCGACCACGTGGTCCCACCCGTGTTGTAGCCACCGGTGCCGAGCTTGTAGATGATGTTGTTCGAGTAGGTGATCGACGTTCCGCCGTTGACGTTGCCGGATGTCACATCCCCGTTGTCACCCGGGCCCATGTAGACGGTGTTGTTATAAATCTCAGCCGTCGCGCCGGTCACGAGACCATTCTGGGTGTCGAAGACGCCCCACTGTGCGCCATCGTTCTGGCTGACGTTATAGCGAATCTTCGAGGTCCCTTTGGCTCCGAAGGTCGCACTGCAGCAGAATTCGATGAAGCCAGACGGGTTGTCGTGGCTGTAGTTGTACTGCACGACCATGTTCGTGTTCGTGTTGTCGATGTCGAACGCCTGGCCGTCCCACATGGCACGCCAGTTACGGGCGACTTCGTTGAACTGCCACACGCCATTCGTGGTCCACCCGGACCACAGCGCGGCCCCAGAGAACCGATAGCCGCTGTCGGTCGCTGTGTTGTACTGCACCAGCGGCGAGGCGCAGAAGACGCACACAATGGAGTTGCCACCAGCGTCGGTGATCGTGTTGTTCTGAACGACAACGTTCGTGGCCGAAATGTCGTGGTTGAGGCCGACGTGTGAGCCGATGTAGATGGCGCCGGCATCCACGTTCTTGATCGTGTTACCCGAGATGAGCACATCGTCCCAGTTGGCAGTCTTGTTGCTGTCAGTGACGTCGAATGAGACAGCGGAGAACGTCGAGGGCTGCGGGTTAGCCGTCGACCACGTGCTGTTCACGTTGTCGATGAGGTTGTTGACGAGGTGAATGCCGTGCAGAATTCCGGTGCCGTAGTTGTCAGCGAGGAATCCGGCGCGCAATGCCACCGTCGTCGCCGTGTTCTTGATCTCGAGGTTCTGCACCGTCCAGTCGTGCAGGTTGTGGATGTAGATCGCGGATGCCGCACCACCACCATTGATGATCGGCGCGGCTCCGGAGCCGTAGTTCGACACCACGATCGGGCTCCCTGCCGCGCCCGAGCCGAGCGGCTGCAGGGTGCCCGTCCAGGTGCCCCCAGACTGGAACAGGATCTGGTTGCCTGCCGCGAAGGTTGTCGCGTTCAGCTGAGCCAGCGACTGCCACGGATCAGAAGAACTGCAACCGGTGTTGCTGTCGCTGCCCGAATTGGACACGTAGTAGGTCGTGCACGCTGCCGAAGCCGAGGTCGCCAGAAGAGTGGACCCAGCGCTCCCCAGGAGTAGCGCCGCGACTGTGGCTATCGCCAATCGCCGTTGAACGGTCATCAAGAGTGACTCCTTTGTCGAGAGATGCGCAACCCGAAGACGGGTCATGCGAGCATCCTAAGGCGATTTTGTGTATCGATACAAGCGGTTTGTCGGACAAAGTTTTTCGGCCGACCGGAACAGCGATCTACCCGTGAAGGACGTCGACGCGATGGGCCGAGTTGGCCTGCAATGGGGCCTTCCCCCGCAATCGTCCAAGGGCGGCGGTTCGTAGGCGACGAGCGGCTCCCAGGTATCGCTCCATGGCCCACACTGAATGACCTCGGCAACCCGCTTCAGCTCTGCGGAGTTGTCAGTGACGTCGATCTCGTCGGGGTACTCGATCACGCGGCAGGGATCTCTTGCAGGCGTTCCCACTCTGCTCGGGTCAGCGAGAGCATCGATCCGTGACTGGCTCGAGGGGGCATCCGGTAGTCCTCGGACATCGTCCAGTGGCCGGGATCGAGCGTCGAGCTCTCGAACGGAACGTACCCGCGCAGGGTGAACTCGTCGATGAAGAGGATCCAGCACCGCCGGCTTTGGTCCCAGCTCAGGATCGGGCCCTCCCCGTGCCTCAGCGCCTCCCCCTGTTCGGGTGCTGCCGACCCGATGCCGTCCTGGACGAGCTCGTATCGAGTGGCATCCAGGTGGGTCGACTTCTCGAGAGTGAGGAATTTCGCGGTGGGCAATTCGGATGACGCCGAACGCTCATCCTTGGCGACCCGGTAGAACTGGCCGTCGTGGGCCACGACCGTGGCATCGATGACCGACCAGCCGGGATCGACCCAGACGAAGGGGGTCGTGAACTCACGAAAGTCGCGGGTCCAGCACGCCAGCATCCTGTTGTGGCCGGCCCTGCCGTCCGCATCGGCGAAGCTGGATGCCCAGAAAACGAAGTAGCGCTTCGACTCGACGTCGAAAACAGCCTCCGGTGCCCAGGCGCTGCCCGCTTCCTCGGGGGCGACCCACGCGAGGCGTGGCTCCGACCAGTGCACGAGGTCACCGGACTCCCACACGACGATGGACCGACTCCCGCGGGTCCGCGCATCGTTCCAGGCGCTGCGCGGATCCATCCCGTGGATGCGGAGGTCGGTCGCGATGAGGTAGAAGGATGCGGACTCCCCGTCGAGCCCGGCGGCGCGGATCAGGAAGGGATCGCGAACTCCGCGGGCGCCAACGGTGGAGACGAGCACCGGCTTGCCGCGGGCGAGCTCTTCCCAGTGAAGCAGGTCGGCGCCGTGGCTCCGCGCGAATCTGACCTGCTCGCCGTCCACGGCGTCCTTCGAGGTGAAGTAAGCGAATAGGGCGTGATCTCGCGGTTCGGCTGGCGTCATCCCTTGATGCTGCCCGCCGTGAGCCCGCTGACGATATGGCGCTGCATGGCGATGAAGAAGACCACCATCGGGATGAGCACGACCACTGTGAGGGTCATGAACGCCGGCCAGTCCGTCGTGAACTGCCCGACAGCCGTGTACACCTGCAGCACGAGCGTCTGCTTCTCAGGGGAACTGATGAACACGTTGGGGTATATGAAGTCATTCCACACCCACATCGTTTGGAAGACCCCGACAGTGATCAGGATCGGCCGGATGAGTGGGAGCACGATCGTCCAGAAGACGCGGAGGGGCCCAGCCCCGTCGATCTTCGCTGCCTCGAGAATTTCGGTGGGCACCGAGCGCATGTACCCGACGATCAGGAAGTAGCAGAAGATCGACCCCGTGCTGTAGAGCACGATGAGGCCGTTGAGTGAGTCGACGAGTTGCACGCTGACGAGCATGCGATAGAGCGGGATTAGGGTCGCCTGGCTGGGGATCAGGAAGGCGACGAGCAACACCACCCCGATCGCGGCGGAAAGCCTCCCCTTTCCAATGATCCGGCCGAACGCCGCCAGCGCCCCGATCGCCAGCATGAGCACGACGGAGACCGCGGTGACGAAGACAGTATTCAGGAAGGTCTGGGGGATATTGGTGTTCTGGAAGACGTTGATGTAATTGTCCAGGTACAGGTGAGTCGGGAGCGCGAAGGGCTCCGTGGTCGTCTCCGCCTGTGTCTTGAAAGTGTTGACCAGGATGTAGTAAAACGGCACCGCGACCAGGGCCGCGAGCGGGATCATGATGACGCTCGTCAGGATGCTTCCGCGGGACTTCATGAGTACTTCCTCTCGAGAAGACGCGACAGGCCGAGCTGGGCGAGGATCACCACACCCACCACCAGGAGGAACACCACTGCCAGGGCCGAAGCTTGTCCCACTTCCGCCGATGCGATGCCGTACTGGATGATCGCCTGGGTGATTGTCGTGGTGGCGAAGCCCGGTCCACCCCTGGTCAACGTGATGGGAAGGTCGTAGACCTTCAGGCCGTTCGTCAGAAGCAGGAGCCAACTGACCGACATCGCCGGGGTCAGCAGCGGCAGGGTGATGTAGCGGAAGGTCTGCAGGCGAGTTGCCCCGTCGATCGTCGCCGCCTCCAGGAAGTCGGACGGAATGGACTGCAGGTATGCGAGGTAGAGGAGGGCGTGCCATCCGGTCAGGGTCCAGACTGCAACCGCGACCGTGGAGAACTGTGCGAGGGTGCTGTCGGCGAGCCACGGCACCGGTCCGAACCCGGTCAGCGCGTGGATGGCGGTGTTCAGCACGCCGTCACCGAGCGGATTCAGGATGAACGCCCAGACCAGGCCGAGCACGGCCACGCTCGGGATCGCGGGGAAGAAATACACGGAGCGCACGATGTTGCGCCCGAAGAATCGGCGGTTGAGAATCAGCGCGAGCGGAATGGCGAATGCTGTCACGAACACCGTGAGAGCAATTGCATAGAAGAGCGTGAACCCCAGCGCAGCGGCGAGCTTCGGATCGGTGAAGATGAGTGCGTAATTTCGGAAGCCGACATTCTTGACGTCGTTGGAGTACCCGTCGAAATTCGTGAAGCTGTAGTAGATGGACTGGCCCATCGGCACGGCGTACAGCACGATGAAAACGAGAAGAATGGGGACCAGGAAGAGCGACGCGCTTGCCTTCTCGCGCCACCCGCGCAGGGTAGGCAGGGTCAGGCGTCCGGATGCGGGTCGCGCGCGTCGCGGTGCTGCCACCGTTTCGATTGCCATCAGACTTCTCGTTCCTTCAATGTCGGGGATGGGGGCGACGCCACTAGGCGCAACGTCGCCCCCAACTGGTACTACTAACCGAGCAAGGACTTCAGCTTGGTGTCCAGATCGGCTGCGACCTGGGCCGGCGTGGTCTTGCCCTGCACCAGCTCCTGCAGTTGGGCGGTCGCCTCGGAGTTGAGGTCAGCCGAGTGCGTCGGCCAGGAGACCTGCGGGAGGTAGAAGTCTCCGTTGCGCACTGCCGTAGCCATCGTGCTGAGGGCCGGGTCCAGAGTCGGCGTGAAGTCCGCCGTCGTGGTGATCGAAGCCGTGGCCTTCTGGTACAGTCCAACACCAGCAGGGCTCTGGAGGTAGGCTACGAACTTCTCGGCCGCGTCAGCATTCTTGCTCTTGGCGTTGATCGCGTAGCCCGGCGAGACCGCGCCGGCCCAATATGAGGATGTCGCCCCGGGCACAGCCATGAAGTCGACCTTCAGGTCAGGTGCCGCCGCCTGGATGCTGCCGAGAGCCCACGAGCCGGTCGACGTCATCGCGACATTGCCCTTCTCGAACTCGGCCGTGACCTGGTCACCGGTGAGACCTGCAACCGACCGCGACTCGACACCGGATTCGAACAGTTCGTTCCACTGCGTGAGCGGACCGGTCCAGGTCTTCGCAAAGGTGGTCTTTCCGGCGAAGATGTCGGCATCCATCGTGCCGCCCAACTTCTGGTTCTCCAGGCCGAGCAACGCGGCGAGAGTCACTGAAATGCCGTCGGGCGCCTCGTAGAACGGCGTGATGCCGGCGGCCTGGAGCTTCTTGCAGAGGTCAATGAAGTCCTCCCAGGTTGCGGGCGGAGTGGAGTAACCGACCTGAGCCAGCAGATCCTTGTTGTACAGGATGCCGCCGCCCCACGATGCGACCGCTGCTCCATAGAGCTTGCCGTCCTTCGTGTATGTCGCCTTCGCCGCATCGGCGAGGTTGGATGCGAACGACTCTTTGCTGAGGTCTTTCGCGAAGCCGCCATCCATGATCTGCTGCTTGTTCTCGGCAGTGATGATGTAGACGTCCGAGGCCGTGCCGCTGCCCAGTCGGGTCTGCAGCGTGGAGATATAGCCCTGCACCGGGGTGCCGTAGCTGATCTGAATCTTGATGGACGGGTTGGCCTTCTCGAAGCCGTCGATGACGGGCTTCATGGTGGCCGCGGCATCCCACGAGTAGAAGCTGACCGTTGTGGTGCCGGAGGAGTCTCCGGAAGGCGAGCAGCCCGCCAGGGCGGCGACCGCGAGCAGAGACGCGCTCACCGCGATGGCCACTCGACTGGACATTCTGCTCCGGTGGGTTGGGGAAATGCGTAATAGCTTCATTGCTGTACCTCTCATTGTCGGGTGTTTCAGGGTGTGATGGTGGATCGGAAATGATCAACGTGGATCGGGCTCGTCGACGGCTCGACGATTTCGAGACGCCCGTCAGCGGTATGGCGCAGGCGGTCGATAGTGACCTCGCGCCGGTGACCATCGCCCCCAGGGATCGAGAAGCGGTGGTAGGCGATCAGCCAGTCGTCGGTGCCCGGCACTCGAAGGATTGAGTGGTGCCCGGTGCCATAGATGCCCCGGTCGGGATGCTTGCTGAGCAGCACTCCCTGGTCGGCCCATGGACCGCGCGGAGATGATGAGGTCGCGTAGTGAACGCGGTAGTCCTCCTCGCGAGTGTCGTTCTGCGACCACGACAGGAAGTAAGTGGATCCGCGCCGGTGCATCCAGGCGGCTTCGCGGAACCCCGGGAGATCCCACGAGCTGACTGCCTCCGGATCGAACGAGACCATGTCCTCGTTCAGCTTGACCAGGTGGGCAACGGTGTTGCCCCAGAGGAGATAATGCGAACCGTCGTCGTCGACGAACACCGCAGGGTCGATCGCGCGACCGCTGAACTGGCCGGCCGCCACGAGCGGGCGCCCGGAGTCGGCGAACGGGCCGAGCGGAGAATCGGCCGCCGCGACGCCGATGTTGTCCTGATCGGCCGTGAAGTACAGGTAGAAACGACCGCCGCGGCGACTGATGGCGGGTGCCCACGCGTGCCCGTGCGCCCAGGTGGTGTCCTCGGCCACGGAGAAGATGACCCCACGGTCATCCCACCGCACGAGGTCCGTCGAGGAGAACACCGAGAAGGTCGTGGCCGCCCAGTCGGCAAGGCCGTCGGAGGTCGGATAAAGGTAGAAGACGCCGTCGAATTCAATCAGGTTCGGGTCGGCGTAAAAACCGTGCAGGATGCTCGGCGCCGCGCTCAATGCATCACGGGTGGCTTCGGATTCGGTCACAGCGATCCCCTCGATTCGTGCAGGGAAGCAGGTCGCAACGCGTACTCTGAACCACGGGACGGAGAAAAATGGTAACGATACAAGACGTGGCCAATGCGGCGGGCGTCTCGCCGATGACGGTGTCCAACGTGATCAACGCCCACCCGCACGTCAAGTCCGCTACCAGGGAGCGCGTGGTGAAGGCCATGGCCGACCTGGACTATCGGGTGAATGTCGCTGCTCGCAACCTCCGTGCTGGCAGAACCTTCACGATCGGTCTCGCGGTGGCCGAACTCGATCGCCCGTACTACGGCCAGCTCGCCGCTCGCATCGTCGCCGAAGCCGCTCGGCACAACCTGCATGTGCTGATCGAACTCACCGGCGCTTCGCGCGAGAACGAGATCGATGCTCTCGGACTCTCCCGAAATCGCATGTACGACGGTCTGATCCTGACGGCCGTTGGCCTGGGGGCGGCGGATGCCGATCTGCTCAAGGTCGACTTCCCTGTGGTGATCCTGGGCGAGCGCATCTTCGATGGGCCGGTTGATCACGTCGCGATGGCCAACGTCGACGGCGCCCACGCGGCGACCCGACACCTGATTGACAGGGGATGCCGACGCATTGCGATTATCGACGACCATCGCGACCAGGAGACGGACGCTTCGTCGCTGCGCTATGCGGGATACCGGGCCGCGCTCGAGGAGGCCGGGCTGGACATCGACCCGAAGCTCGCCATCACTCTGGACGTGCCCTCCTTCTCGCTTCAGGACGGTCGCAACGCTGCTCGCCGCCTGGTCGAATCCGGCGCGGATTTCGACGGCGTGTTCTGCGTGACGGACACCGTGGCGCTCGGCGTCATGCGCGGACTTGCCGACGCGCACGTGCGGGTTCCCGACGACGTGCTGGTCATCGGGTTCGACAACATTGAGGAGGCCGCCTTCAACGTGCCGTCCCTTTCGACCGTCGACCCCGATCACGCGCTGATGGCCAAGACCGCCGTGGACCTGCTCGTACGACGCATCTCCGAGGCGGGCAATCGGTCTGCACCGGTCGAGTTCGTCAGCTCGTACCGAGTCATCGAGCGTGAGTCCACTGCGCGCGGAACGCAATAGGCGGACTTGCCGCAACGCTGGCTTCATTGCCATCCACTTTCTGTTCAATGTTGTATCGATACATATTTGAACTCATTCGGCTGGGGATGTCAAGTCGGCATTTCAACGAGAGCGCTCCGGACGGCCCCCAGAGCGCCAAAGCGCCGGCGCCCGGGCGCTAATTCTTCATCGAAATGGATGTCGTCCCAGGCTGAACGGCCGTGCAGGCGGCCCCTACGACTCGGGGTCCTCCTGGAACTGACGCAGCTCCTGGTCGCACCGGCAGGCAGCCGCAACCTTGGCGGCCCACTCCTCCGCGGCTCCGCGCGTCGGAAGTTTGAGCACAAGGAAACCACCGTCGAAGTTGCGAGTCTCCGGGTAGGTTTCGCTGGTGCTCGATCCGTCGGCTGCGAACCTGACGGGCGCGACGTCCTCGTCGATGCCGCCACCGAAGACGTAGACGCCCGCGGCCTTCGCCTCGCGCACGACCGCATGGGACGTCTCGCTGAGCGCCTCCCACTCGTCGTCCTTGATGTGGTCCATGGCAGAACTCGGGAAGGAGATCAGGTAGTGGGTCATGCGTTCGAGCGTACGACGAGCCGAATCCCGACCGCTAGCGCTCCGGGCCGGCCCGGGTAGCCTGAAACGATGACCACCTGGACCGCGGACGAACTCGATCGCATCGGCGAGCGGCACGGGTGCGATTCGCTCTGCCGGAGTTTGAGCGGGACGCGGTAGTGGGTGCGGTCGCGGCATCCGCCACTCTGCGTGTAATACCCGCCTGAAATCCCGCGGTTCCGTCCCAAGA
>JBDUEC010000066.1:0-10963 GCA_040002655.1 Rhodoglobus sp.
GAAAAGTTGTGTGGGTGAGAGCCCACCGTGGGTTCAAATCCCACCGGTTCCGCCAAGAGACAGAGACCGCCCACGAGGGCGGTCTCTTCGTTTAACCTGGGTCTCTGTCTCTCGGCGGACGCTCCGAGCGCAGCGGAAGCCCGTAGTCGGTCACCGCCGCGCTCCCCCGGCGGCTAGCCGCTCAGCACGCTGCTTGACCATCCAAGAGCGGAGGTCGGTGACGCCCTCCATCAACGAGCGTGACCGCGTCAGGTCCGCTTGGTAGGCCGGAGATTCGACGAACCATCGGAACATTGCCTTGAGATCTTCGTCATCGCCGAGGTACTCGAGCGGGATGGACTCAAACCGTGCCGGCACCCCGAACGTGTCACTTGCGTGGGCCGCGACCCTGTCGAGGGTGAGCTCGTCGCCGGCGACTTCGATCGCATCGCCGTGGACGCCGGGTTCGAGCAGGAGCCGCGCGGCCGCGCGGCCGAGGTCCCGCACGGCGATCATCTGCAACGGGACATCACCCGACATGGGCATGTGGATGACGATCTCGCCGTCATCGTTGGGGCTGAGCTGCGCGGTCAGGTTCTCCATGAAGAACGTGGGCCGAAGGATCGTGGCCGGGGTGAGCGCCGTGAGTCGCTTCTCCACCTCGAACTTGCTGTCGAAGTGCGGAATGCCGGTCTCTCGATCGGCGCCGCCGACGGACGAGTAGACGACGTGAGGCACTGCTGCGCGGGCGGCCGCCTCGGCGACCGCCCGCCCGCGGCGTACTTCACCCGCCGTTCCCTCCGGGCCTTCGAACGTCGTCATGTAGAAGAGCGCGGACACGTCGGCAAGGCTTTCAGCCAGCGACTGCGGGTCTTCCTGGTCTGCCTTGACGACCTCGACGCCCCCTTCGCGAAGCACGTTCGCCGGCTCGGAGTCCGGGTTCCGGACGAGCGCTCGGATCGGGATGTTCCGCTCCCTCAACGCGTCGATGACGCTACGACCTTGCTGGCCGGTTGCACCGATCACCGCGACGGGAAGACGTTCAGTGGTAGTCATTCTTATTTTCCATTTCGAGAGATGCGAAGTGCCTACAAGAGGCACCGGTAGGAACGATGTGTGTGTCAGTCGGCGTCGGGGACGGCGACGATCTTGCCGGCAATCCCGCCGGCGGCAGCCTTGACGTGAATCGCGGGAAGCTCGCTCAGCGAGACGCGCTGTGTGACGTTGACAGTGAGTTCGCCACTGTCGACCAACGCCACCAGCTGCGCCAACTCGTCAACCTTCGGTTCGACGAAGACTCCTGCGGCGCGCACTCCGCGTGAGTCGTCGCCCGGCGTCGTCATCCACGCGGTCGTGGCCACGACGATGCCGCCGTCACGGACGAGCGGGACGAGAGCCGCGAACTCGTCGGGGCTGATGGGAGCGAGGTTGAACAGGATGTCGACGGGCTCAGCGACCGCACCGACGACAGTCGAGGTGGTGTGGTCGATGACCTCATCGGCGCCGGCCTCCGTAACTGACTCGTGGCTGCGTGGGCTTGCGGTGGCGATGACGTAGGCACCGGCCCGCTTGGCGAGCTGGACGGCGTATCCGCCGACCGCTCCCCCTGCGCCGGTGACCAGCAGTCGCTGACCGGCCTTGAGCCCGCCGAGGTCGAACAGGCCCTGCCATGCGGTGAGCGCAACCGACGGAAGCGCGGCCGCGTCGGCCAGGTCGATGCTGGATGGTGCTTTGACCAGAACCTCCTCCGAAGCGACGACGTATTCTGCGGCCGAGCCGTTGTCGCCCATGGAGATGAAACCGACGACAGCGTCGCCGACCTGGAACTTTGTCACTCCGGGCCCTACTGCGTCGATGGTGCCGGAGACGTCGTATCCGGGCACGTGGGGCAGCACCACCGGGAACGGGAGTGAGCCGCTGCGGATGCCGTTGTCCGCCGGATTGAATGCGGAGCCCGCGACGCGGATGAGCACTTGGCCTTCGCCTGCGACGGGCTTGTCAGTGTCCTCGTAGCGCAGGACCTCTGGGCCACCGAACTCGTGGAAACGTACTGCCTTCATGATGATCTCCTTCTCCTGTTTGCTTCGAATGTGAAGCACCTAGCTGTGACGATAGCACTGCTTCGAGTTTGTAGCAAGTGCTTTGATTTCGTAGCAACTGCTACGCTGTGGACATGGTCAACCCGCCGCGCTCCTTCGACCCCACTGAACTGGGCGCCTATTTTGCGCTCATCGAAGTGAGCAGCCTTCTTCGGCACGCGGTCGAACAGCAGCTGCACGAAGCGGGGAACCTCAGCTATGTGCAATTCCAACTATTGGCCCGCCTGGGCGACTCGCCGGAGGGAAGCTGTCGTATGACCGACCTCGCTGACGGCGTCGTCTATAGCCGCAGCGGTCTCACCTACCAGGCGCAAACGCTCGAGCAGCGTGGTCTGGTAACTCGCGCGCCGTCCATTGACGATGAGCGCGGCACCACGGTCACCATCACCAGCCAAGGACGGGACACTCTTACCCAGGTTTTCCCGGGCCACATTGCCGTGCTCAACGAACTGCTCTTCGAGCCTCTGGCGCGAGAGGATGTCGAGGTCCTCGCCGATGTGCTGGGTCGGGTCCGCGACCACATGCGCTCGGCTCCTCCGCGATCGGCGGCACCCCGTCGACGCAAGGCCGGCTGACCGGCTGGATGCCGGTGCTTGGTTACAGCGCCCGCCGATTGTAGCGAGCAGCGGAGATCGCGATGGACGCGATGAGGGCGGCGACGGCGATGATGGGAGCAGCCACCCACAAGGTTCCCAGGTTCATGGAGACAGCCGCCACCAGGTCGGTTCGGGAGAACAGTCCCGTTTGCGTCGCCAATACGGCACCTCCGCCGAACACTACCGCCGGGATGAAGATCATGGGTCGCGCCCGAGTGGAGCCGACGCTGAAGAAGAACGGCAGTTGCAGCGCCGCCGAGACAGCGAACACGAGGAACGCTGCGACATTGACCGCGGCGAGCACCACGACGTCGACGGAGTGGCCACCGACGAGCGTGATGATGATGGCGGCGATGGTCGCCAGCAAAGCCGCCACGAGGTAGATCAACACGAGTGCGAGGTACCGCCCGGCCACGACGTTCCGGCGCGTGATGGGCAACGTGGCATACAGGGTGTCGAGGTGGCCGCGTTCGTCGGCGGCGAATGGGTTCGCCACGAGCAGACTCATCACGATGGCGGCGGTGCCGACGGCGAACACGGGCCAGGGCGTGGCCACCGTCGTGACGAGCACGAGCAATATGGCGGGTGCGACTCGCTTTACCGGAGTGGCGAAGTTGACGATGTCGAAACGGGCGAAGGTGCCGATCATGAGGCGTTCTCCTGCTGGTTGGCGCCACGGCGGGCGAGATGGACGATCACATCGTCTGTGGTGGCGTCGTCGATCACCGTCGATGGGCCGAAGAGTGGTGTGGCGTCGGAACGGATGAGCCCGTCGAACCGACTGCCCGTGCGGCGGAGCCCCATGACGTTGCTGGCCACTGCAGCGCTGAGTTGTTCGGTGCCGTGCACCATCGCGAACCCTTCTCGCAGGCCGTCGACGGTGCCCGAGTATTCGATGCGACCATCGTCGATGACGAGGATCAGGTCGGCCAGGTTGTCCAGGTCGGAGGTGATGTGCGTCGAGAACAGGATGCTGTGCGTCGGATCGACCATGAACTCGCGGAGGATCTCGACGAGATCCGCCCGCGACACTGGGTCGAGTCCGCTGGTCGGCTCATCCAGGATCAGGAGCTCCGGATGGTGCGCGAGCGCAATCGACAGCGACAGTTTGACGCCTTCACCGCGGGACAGGGTCCCGATCTCTGCCTCGTTGCTGATTCCGAAACGGTCGAGGAGCGTGTGGAAGGCGGCGGGATCCCAATCGGAGAAGAAGGGACCAACGCGACGGGTGAGGCTTTCGGCCTTCCATTCGGGTGTGACGAAGAGGTGATCGAGAACAACGCCGATACGTTCCTTGGCCGACGCGGAACCCGGCGCCATCCCGTCGAAGAGTTCGACTCGACCCGAGTCGGGCCGAACCATTCCGAGCAAGGCCTTGATCGTGGTGGTTTTGCCGGATCCGTTGGGTCCGGCGAAGCCCATGACCAGCCCGGTGGGGAGCTCGAAGTCGAGCGGGCCGAGATGGAATTCGCCCTGTGTGCGAGTGAGACCGGCGACTTTCACTGCTGAGTCGGTCATGCTTTGCTCCATTTCTCATCCAGAAGGACGTTCAGGTCTGCCCGGCTGATTCGGGCACCGCGTGCTGCAGCGGCGAGTTCGGTGATCGCGGAGTCGAGGCGAGCGGCGAGCGCCGCACGGGCGCTGGCGAGATCGACGGCGACCACGATAAAGCCGCGACCGTGCTCGTTGATCACCACCCGTTCCGCGACGAGGTCGTTGTACGCACGAGTGACCGTGATCAGGCTGACGCGGAGGTCCGCCGCCAGTTGCCGCAGCGAGGGCAGTTGCTCCCCCACTTGTAGATCACCGCCGTAGACCGCTGAGCGGATCTGAGATTTGATCTGCTCGTAAATCGGCACGCCCGAGCTCGACGACAAGACGATCTCCATGCGGCCTCCTACTGTATATGTACACAAGTACAGTAGCTCGTTGAGGGAGAGCGCGCAAGCCCTCCCCGCCCGAGCTGTGCCCGGCGTAGCACCGGTACGGGAGCAACTCGAGTTGACAAGGGGACGACGCAACCTAAGTTGCTTACATGGTTCTTGGCATCATCCAACTTCTCGCGCTCCTGCTCACCGCACTTGTCGTCGGGGTGTACTGGGGGCCCTGGATCGCACTGACCCGCACCTTCGCGACAGCGGATGTCTCGACATTCCTCGCCGTCACTCACCGGATGGACGTGAACCTCGGCCGCCTGATGACGGTACTCAACCCGGTTGCGCTGGTTGCCGTGGCCGCCGCCGGGGTGCTCGCGTGGGGGCATCCGCTCGCTCTCTGGCTGACCGCGGTGGCGTTTGTGGCCTTGGCCGTGACGACCGTCGTGACGGTTGCTATCGAGGTGCCCATCGTCGTGCGGGTGCGTGGCTGGACACTCGACACGATGCCCGCGGATTGGCAGGCGCAACGGGATCGCTGGATCGCGTTCCACCCCATCCGGGTGGTCGGCGGCGTGCTGAGCCTCGGCCTGCTCGCGGCGGCGGCGGTATTCGGATGACGGCGCAGCCCCTCGACCCCATCGCGGACGCGCTTGCCGCCGTAGTTGCCCTGCGCGTATTTGTTGACCGGCTGGAAGACGCAGAGGTGGAGCGCGCCTTGCGCGCCGGCTGGTCGTGGACGCAGGTTGCCCAGGCGCTCGCCGTGACCCGGCAAGCCGTGCACAAGAAGCACCTGCGGCGCCTAGAGGATGCCGGCGTCGACCTGAGAAGGCGCAATGGTTGACCTGCGCGGGGCCAGACGCCTGCACGCGATCGGCGAACGCGCAATTACGGAGGCGGTCAGTCGCGGCGCCGCGTTCGTCGAGGCCGAACATGTGCTGCTCGCCATCCTGGAGGGTGCCAGCCACGACAGATTCGCGGCGGCCCTGGAGCTCGAGCGCGCGCGAAGTCTCGCCGTGGTGGGGATCACCGCGGCGGACAGGCTCGACGCGACGCCGCGGCGCGGGAAGCCGGGCTGGGGCGCGTCAGTGCGCGACCTCATGAAGGCGGAGAAGCCGGCCACCACCGTGGAACTGGCCACCGCCATCCTGCGCGCGGAACTCGGCACCGTGCCGCGAGCCCTCGCGATCGCCAGGATCGAGCCGGCGGAATTGGTGTCGGCCGTCCGGCGTACCGCACCGGACGCGACGACCGCCTAACCGACCGGACGGGATCAGGATGACGACTCGGCGGAGTTTTGTACCTAGTAGTATGTACAAAAACACTTGTCGACAACGAGGAGCGAAATGCCACGCGAAGTCCGACTTCATCAGTACGGCAGCCTCGACGAGCTCCGCGTCGAAGACGTTCCGACCCGCGCACCTGCCGAGGGACGCCGAGGGAGCGTGGATAGCCGAACGCGGTTGATCGCCGCGACCCGCGAACTTCTCTGGGAGCGCGGGTACACCGGAACCAGTCCCCGAGACATTCAGACGGCGGCCGGCGTCGGTCAGGGAAGCATGTATTACCACTTCGCCGGAAAACCGGAACTTGCCGCTATTGCCCTCCAGGAGAGCGGCGACGCACTGATTGCTGCTGCCGCGGAGTCGTTCGATTCCGCAGGGTCGGTTTTCGACCGCCTGTGCCACTATCTGCACCGGGAGCGTCCCGTTTTGCGAGGATGCCCGGTTGGGCGCATGACGGAGGATGCCGAAGTCGTGGCTTCGGCTGCCCTTCGCGCTCCCGTCGACGAGGCCATCTTCCGGTTGCGATCAAGAATCACCGGACTCCTGCAGGAGGGGCAACGCTCGGGAGAGTTCCTTTCGGTGATCCCGCCCGGCCGCCTGGCTGCGAGCATCACCGCCACGGTGCAAGGGGCCTATGTGCTCTCCAAAGCCGCTAACGACGAACAACCGTTCTCCGACGCGATCGAAGGCACGATCGGCCTCCTCCGGTCCCAGCTCTCCCGACCGAGACTCGTCACCGAAAGCGATTGATCGATGCTTGCCATGAACTACCAGCTCACGCTGCCCCAGACCTTTGACATGGACGCCCTACGCGAGCGCATCCCGCTCATCGGCAAGCGATTCGACGACCTTCCGGGCCTGGGGTTCAAGGCCTTCCTCTTTCGCGAGCAGGGTAAGAACGGCTCTCCCGTCAATCAGTACGCGCCCTTCTACCTTTGGAACGATCAGACTGCCTCCAACCGCTTCCTCTGGGAGGGCGGCGGATTCGGCGGCGTGGTCCAGGCGTACGGGCGGCCTATCGTGCAGACCTGGCTGGGAGCTCGAGTCGCATTCAGCCCGGATGCTGCGTCCGCACCCACCTGGGCGGTGCGGCATGTTGAGCAGGTGCGTGAAGGTCGTGTGCTCGAGGAACTCGTGCAGGAGGCATCCGAGCGAGTCGACGAACTGGCCAGCGGCGAGCACGTCCATTCGGTGGCGTTCGCCGTCGATCCTCGCACGTGGACATCCGTCGAGTTCACCCTCCTGACGAAACGTCCGGAAGACGAACTCAACGACGAGGTGTACGAGGTCCCGTACCTGTCCGTCTCAGATCTGGCAGCGTTGTAGATTGTTGCTCGACGTCACGGCGGGTGCTGTCGGCTCGGACGAAAGGCGCATCGTGTGAAGGTGCTTGTGATCTCTGGCGCATCGGGCGACTCGGGCCAGGCCGTTGCTCGGAAGTTCTCCGCCGACGGCTGGAAGGTGGTGGCACTCGGTTCGAACGCCGAGAGGCTTGAGACCGTCGAGGCGGATGAGCGCACCGTCGTCGATCTTCGGGACGCGGCCGCCACAAGCCGGGTAGCGAAGGATATTGTCGACCGCTGGGGGCGAGTGGATGGCGTAGTGCACCTCGTCGGAGCCTGGAGCCCTGGGCACGGCGACGCGACCTTGTCCAAGCTGCTCGACGCCAACCTGGTGACATTGCGCAACACCAGCCTGGCATTCTGGGATGCGCTGGTCGCCAGCGGCGACGGACGGCTGGCGATGGTCTCGAGCCCCGTAGTCGATCGAGCGGTCTGGCGCGAAGCGAACTATGCAATCTCCAAGGCCGCGGCGGAGACATGGATGCGCTCCTTCTCGCGCAGCTGGGGCCGGGAGGCCGCCGCCGCCGCCGTGATTTTTCGTGTGAAGTTTCTCGGTGAGGGCAAGGGTGGAACGCCGGTTTCGGTTCTCGCGGACGAGTTCGCGAGCTTGTGGGAGAAATCGGTCACCGAGCTGAACGGGACCACGATCGACCTAGCTGCCCGGGGCTCGGTGTAGTCCGGAGGCGTGCTCGCTGCGGAGAGAGGCGCGATCGTCATGGCCGTCACCCCGAACGCCGACCTGGCCACCACTCTGGGTGTGACCGTCGTGTTCGTTCCATGCATCGCTATCGTGCTGATGATTGCATCGCAGAACTGCGCCGGCATCACGAACAAGGATGCAGTGAACACGTCGGCAGACTGACCCCGCGCAAATACTGCCGTACGCGAGCATCGTCACCCGCATCTCGCAGCAGGTCGGCGGTTCCCTCGACGTCGCACTGCTGGCTCTCATTCGCGCGACGCCGCAAGCCGCGCAGGCGTAGCGTGACCGGATGGCGGTCATCGAAGACGTTCGGGCGCTTGGCGCCGAGTTGGAGCGCTCGTATCAGGTGTACGTGCACGGGCGGCTGAAGTTCCGTGTCGGTCAACTCGTCTACGTGGCGTTCTCCCTCGATGAGACGGTGATGGGGTTCGCCTTCCCCAAGGAGGAGCGCGCGGCACTGGTGGGCGGCGATCCGCTCAAATTCCGGATGCCGTCGGAGTCGGACCTGCGCTTCCACTGGGTGCACGCCGAGCTCGCGTCACTGGAAGCGGGCGAGGCTCGCGAACTGGTCGTCGACGCGTGGCGCATGGTCGTTCCCCAGAAGGTCTCCCGCGCCTACGATCTCTCCCATCCCAGCGGGCCGAACTGAGCCTCGCTAGCCTGTATCCATGCTCAACATTGGTGTTCTGGGCGCCGCCCGCATAACTCGGGATGCCCTGATCAAGCCAGCGGCAAAGGTCGACGGCGTCGAGGTGGTCGCGATTGCGGCCCGGGACAGACAGCGGGCGACGGATGCTGCCGGCAAGCACGGCATCCCGCGGGTGCTCGACAGCTACGAGGCAATGCTTGCCGATCCGCAGATCGACGCGGTCTACATCCCCCTGCCGAACGGGCTCCACGGACGATGGACGCTCGCGGCCATCGACGCCGGCAAGCACGTGCTGTGCGAGAAGCCGTTCACGGCGAACGCTGCGGAGGCGCGCGACGTGGCGCGGGCCGCGAACGCATCGAGCGTCGTGGTGATGGCAGGGATTTCGCGCTCGAACTGGCCGAGTCGCGGGCTTTTCCGACCGGTGTTCTCGCGCAGACCTACCGCACGGCGGGCCGCCCCTCGTACGCCGGACTACCAGACGAACGGGATCAGGCGCTTGCGCGTGGCGGCGAACGCCCGGTAGGCCTCGCCGAGCTCGGCTTCGAGGGCGCGCTCCTCGACGCGGATGCGCACCGCGAGCCCGATGCCGGGCAGCAGCACCGCCGCGACCACCGCGACCCAGGTGCCGCACATCAGGGCCAGTCCGACGAGGGTGAGCCAGAGTCCGGTGTAACTGGGATGCCGCAGCACGCGGTAGGGACCGGTCGCGATCACGGGTTGGTGGGGGCGGGTCTCGACGTGGAACGTGAAGTAGCGGCCGAGCGCGCGGAAGGACGCAGCACGCAGCACGATCCCGCCCCAGGCCAGCACGACCCCGACCACGAAAGGGACGGGCTGGCCGCCGACCGTGAGGGAGGGCACGGTCGTCGAGAGCAGTGCAACGACACCCGTGGCGAGGATGCAGAACACGAGCAGGAGGTAGCTGCCCCGATCCTGCCGCTTGCCGCCACCACGATGCCGGAAGTCCTGAACGCGCTCAAGAACAACCCACGTGAGCACGGTCACGATTGCGATGGTCAAGGTCGCCGGGTTGTCGCCGAAATACGGATTCACGTGAGCATCCAAGCACGTGGGAGCTAGGTTGGAGCGATGATCATGCCACTCGGCGATCGCGATGCGGGCACGCTGCTGATGCACGAGGCGGCCGCGGACTTTCCTGCGGAGGCTGGGGTGACATCCGGTCGCATGTTCAACGGCACGGGCTTGCGGGTTTCCGCAGGGTTCTTCGCGTTCGTGAGCAGCATCGGGCGCCTGGTGGTCAAGCTGCCGCAGCACGAGGCGCACGCCATGATCGACTCCGGGCGGGCCGAACCGGTCGTCATGGGCAAGCGCACCATGCGCGAATGGGTGAGCCTGCCCCCGCCGGAGCACGGCGACCTGAGCGGATGGCGCGCAGCACTCCAGGCCGCCCACGCGTTTGTCACTGCCGAGGACTGACCGCACATCTTTGCGATCACGTAGCGGCACCCGTCAGCGGTGCACGGGGTCAGCCGATTCGAGGCGTGCGAGATCGGATGCCCGCGGCAGGCTCTCCCAATCGCCCGGGCCCAAACACGCGAACGCTCCACAGCGGTTCCCCTGCTGCAGGCGTGCGGCGGGGGCGTTGCCGTTGAGCGTCGCGGCGAGGTAGCCCGCCACGAAGGCATCCCCGGCGCCCACAGTGTCGACGGGCTGGACAACGTGGGCCGCCTCCCGCAGCAGCTCGCCGTCGATCGAGGCGACGCAGCCCGCGCTGCCGAGTTTGACGATCGCCTGGCTCGGCCCGAGGTCGGCGAGACGACGCGCGAGCTGGTCGGGTTCGCCCGGGCCGACGACAAGCGCGGCCTCGTCCTCGCCGGCGAACACGACGTCGCAGAGTTCCGCGACGCGGCGGTAGGTGGGGCCGGGATCGCGGTCACCCCAGAGGCTCGAGCGGTGGTTGACGTCGAACGAAACCGGAACCTTCGCTTCGAGCGCAACGTCGATCGCCGCGTACACGGTGGCCGCGGCGGAGTCGGAGATCGCCAGGCTGATTCCGGTGACGTGCAGGAACCCCGCGGCAGAGATCGCGGCCACGTCCAGGTCGGCGAAGGAGAGCCTGCTGCCCGCACTGCCCAGACGGTAGTACGTGACGCGAGTGCTGCCGGCGAACGGGGTCTCCTTCACCATGACGCCGGTAGGGGCATCCGGGTCGATGGTGGCGTGCAGGTGGACGCCCTCCGCGCGCAGTTCGCGCAGAACCCGGCGGCCGATCGCATCGTCGCCGACCCGCCCCATCCAGGTCGCGCTGCCGCCGAGGCGTACGACTCCAATGGCGACGTTGCTCTCGGCGCCGCCAACGTGCAGCTCCAGCTGCGAGACGTGCTCGAGGGATCCGATCGACGCGGACCTGAAGAGCCCCATCGTCTCGCCGAGGGTCACGACCGGCGCGGTCATGGTGCGCTCGCCGCCG
>JBDUEC010000067.1:0-10963 GCA_040002655.1 Rhodoglobus sp.
CGCGTGCGCCCGGGCCGGCGGTTCGGGAACTTCGGCGGCTTCTTGGCCGCGACGGGCGGCTTGCGGGCGGGTTTCGGAGTGGGTGGCGGCGGCTCGTCCACCGCCCCGCGGGAGCTGTTGGCGGTGCGGCCGCGCACGATTCCGATGAACTCGTCCACGAGCGGGGTGGTGCGCCCGGTCGGCCACACCAACGCGATCGTCGTGGTCGGGGCATCCGTCAGCGGGCGGGCGATCACGTCACGGCGGCTGTGTGCGCGAGCCACCGACTGCGGCATGATCGCGACGCCGACGCTGGCCGCGACCAACTCGATGTCGTCGACCACGTTCTCGCCGGCGAGGTCGGCCATCGTCACCGAGTCGAGTGCCTCGAGCACGTGATCCTTCGGTGCAACGATCACCGGCTGCTCCTCGTAGAGCCGGATGGCGGAGAGCCCATCGTCCACGCCCTCAACCCGCAGCAGTGCGACGTCGGCGGAGCCATCGTGCAGGGCGGCGACGGCGTCGGCTGCCGAGCTTGGTCTCAGCTCAAGGGGGACCTGTGGCATCCGCTCGCCCCAGACGCGTGCCCACTTGGCCGGGGTCACACCGACCACAAAGGCGACAACGAAGGGTTCAGTCACGGTCTCAGGCTAACCTTGACCACGTGCCAGACCAGACCATGAAGCCAGAGACCGCTGCCAAGAAGTTGGGCGTGTACCTGCCGGCGACACCCGACGTGTTCCGCGAGGGGCCGATCACGCGCGCCGAGTTCCTGGAGCTGCAGGCCACACCGCCCGAGTGGCTGGCCGAACTGCGTCGCACCGGACCACACCCGCGACCGGTGGTCGCACAGAAGCTCGGCATCTCGGTGTCCGGGCTCGCCCGCAGCGGAGTGGATGACGCGCTCACCACGGCCGAGATCAAGTCACTGCTCGAGGCTCCGCCGGAATGGCTCGTTGTCGAGCGCGCGACCCAGGCGGCCGTGCGCGAAGACGCGATCCGTGTGAAGTTCGACAAGGCCGCCAAGGCGGAGCAGCGCGAGAAGGCGGCACGGGGAGCCGAGCAGCGCAAGCCGCGCGGCTAGGCCGTCTTGGTGGTACCGGTCTTCGGCCCTTTGGCCCGGGCCCGGGTCACGATTGGCTTCGGCGCACGACGCAGCTGGAACGCCACAGCGATCAGCATCACGCCGAAGACGATCGCGTAGATGCCTACCGTCCAGACCAAGCCGATCAGGGTCGCTCCGGGCGTGAGAAGCGTCATGATCGCCAGGATGATGCCGAAGACCACCGAGAGAATCCCGGCGACGATCCCGACGGTCTTCGCCCGGCCCGCGTGAGCTCCGGAGGCGGTAGCGATCACGGATGCGCCGTGCGTGATCGCGTAGATCACGATCGTCCACAGCGCGACGAGCCCGCCGAACGTGCCGGCGATCGCGGGGAAGATCAGGGCAACGAGACCGGCGAGCACCGAGATAACGCCCTGCAGCAGCATCCAGCCCCAGCGCGTGTTCGAGTTGCGGGTCTGCACGGCGTGGATGATCTCGGTCACGCCGTCGACGAGGGCGTACGCGCCGAACACGATCGCGATGCTGTACAGGGCGATGCCAGGGGCGATGAGTGCGATCACGCCGAACAGGATGGCGAGGATCCCGCGCACGAGCACCCAGCCCCAGACGCCCTTGGCGAGCTGGTCGAGGGGAGTCAGTGGGTCGGTACCGGCAGCTGCATCAGGAGAAGTCATGCCAGAACGCTAGCGCTCCTGACGCTGTGATCGAAAGCACTGCTGGCGAATGTCACTCGTCTTTGGCAGGTTGGAGGTCGTGACTGAACTGACCGGAACCCTCATCCGCCTCGGCGACGCCGACTACGAGCTCGCCAGCACCGCCTACGCCGCCACCGGCGCTCCCGCCCTGATCGTGCGCCCGTCCTCTGCAGCGGATGTCGCGGCCGCGGTGCTGCACGCCCGCGACAACGACCTCGTCCTCTCGGTGCGCAGCGGTGGCCACGGCGGTCATGGCCTCAGCACGAACACCGGCGGACTCGTGATCGACCTCTCCTCGCTGGCATCCATCGCGGTGGACGGCGACACCGTCACCATTGGCGGCGGCGCAGTCTGGGGCGACATCGCGGCCGCCCTTCGCCCCCATGAACTCGCGCTCACCTCGGGTGACACGGTCTCTGTTGGCGTCGGTGGGCTCACCCTCGGCGGCGGAATCGGCTGGATGGTGCGGCAGTACGGCCTCGCGCTCGACAGTCTCATCGACGCGGAGATCGTGACGGCATCCGGTGCGATTGTGCGCGCCGCCGACGAACCCGACCTGTACTGGGCGATCCGCGGCGGTGGCGGCAGCTTCGGTGTCGTCACGAGCTTCGTGTTCACGGCGCATCCGCTGCGGCAGGTGGTCGCGGGCTCGATTTCCTTCGGTCCAGACAACCTGGCGAGCGTTCTGCGCGGCTGGCGCGACGTGATGCGCGCGGCTCCGGAACTGCTCAACACCACGTTCCTCGCTATGCCGCCCTTCGGGCCCGAGATGCCGGCCGGCATCCAGGTGCTGGTCTGCTACGCGAGCGACGACCGGGCGGCCGCAGACGCTGCGATCGCTCCGTTGCTCGCGTTGCCCGGTGTTGTCGCCAGCGACCTCACGGTGAAGTACTACGCCGACGTGCTCGAGGAGGCCCACCCGCCAGAGGGCATCACGTCTGTCGTCAACAACGGGTTCGCCCCGCTTCTCAGTGACGAACTCGTCGACGAACTGGCCTCGGTCTACGTGCAGTTGGGTACGTCCGTGCTCATGATCCGCAGCCTGAGCGGCGCGTTCAACCGCGTCGAAGCGGATGCCACGGCCTTCGCCTGGCGCGACAGCGAGGTGCTCCTCATCTCGGCGGCCTTCCTCCCGCCGGACGCCGATGAGGCAGCCATTGCTCGCGCGCGGGACGTGTGGCGCACGCTGCAGCCACGGCTCCGCGGCAGCTACGGCAATTTCCTCACGACGGCCGACGAGCAGACCGTTGCAACCATGTATCCACCCGCCACGCTCGCCCGACTGCGTGAAATCAAGCGCATCTGGGACCCGGCGAATCTGTTCAACCAGAACCAGAACATCCGCCCGGCCTGAGAACCTCGCCCGCCCTGCCCGCCGTGACTAGACTCACGGGCACGGTCCGGTCAGGGGGCGTCGATGCTCGGCTATGTGGGGTAGGTGCTGGTGCGGCCGTTCGTGCGCGTCTGGCTGGTGTCATCCGCTGACTCGTGGCGGGCGTTGCCCCGGCCGATCGATTCGCCCGAGGTTCGCATCGACGGCCCGACCCCCGATCGCATTCTGCTGCTCGGAGCAGGCATCGGCGTGGGGTACAACGTGCTGTCCCACCAGCTCGGGCTTGGCGGGCGGTTGGCGCGCGTGCTCACCGATTGGACCTCGCGCGGAACGGAGATCGATATCGTCGTTGACCCCGACATGACCGTTCCGGCCGCGCTGCAGGCACTCGAACGAATCGAAGTCGGACGCTTCGACGCGGTGCTGCTGACGCTCGGCGGCCTGGAAGCTCTCGAACTGATGCCGCGTTCGCTGTGGCGCAAGCAGATGACATCCCTGCTCGATGCGATCGAGGCCAATGCACCCGCCAGCCTGCAGGTGCTGCTCGTCGGAGCACCGCCGATTCCGTCGATCAACCGCATTCCCCGCCTGCTGGTCGGGCCGGTCACCCGACGAGCGCGTCTCCTCAACGACGAGTCCCGAGCACTGATCGAGGGTCGGCCCAATTGCTGGTTTGTCGACTTCGTGCCGCGACCGGGAGATTTGGCCAGCCGGTCGGGTCGCCGCACCTATCTGGAGTGGGCCGAACTGATCGCCCCACAGGTAGTTGTCGCGCTCAACAGCCAAGCTCCCAGGCACGGCGCATAGTTCAGACCCACTCGGGGTACCCTCGCGGCCGCCCTCGGCACGCATGTTGTGCGCAACTCGCGTACCGTAGAGGTACGGCGCGCGACTTCCGGGGTTGGCTGGGAGTTCAATTAATGCGGCGCCGCAAACGGAGCAGGTACACGAGTGTCAGTCGAATGCATCCACGGTCTCGAAGAGGGGCTGTGCGGTTCGTGCAATCCCAAAGAAGTCGTCGAGGTCAAGAAGGTCACGACCACGAGGGCTCCGCAGCGCAAAGCCACACCCGCAATGGAGGCTTCGCAGCTGGTCGTGAACGTCGGCGAGCAGCGAATCTACCACCTCACCCACATCCGCAATCTCGAGATCATCGTGGCCGATGGCTCCATTCGAGCGGATGCCGTGCCCGCTTTCGATATCAGCTCCGAACTCACCCGTGAACTCCGCCGCACGGCCGAGGTTGACGATGGCGTGCCGGTCGCGAACTTCGTGCCCTTCTTCCTCGCACCGAACGCGTCCCTCTGGGAGGAGCTGCGCCGCGGCGCCGCAAACCCGCGCTGGTCGGATGCCGCCCGCAAGGCTCCGCCCGCCGACTTCGTGATCCTCGCGAGCACGATCAGTGCGATCCCGGGTGGAGCGGTGATCGCCGACGGCGACGCGGGTGGTTCTCTCGCCCGGTTCGCGAGCTCGCCTGCAGACAGTGAGCGGATGCTGCGCCGCGTCCGCCAGGACGAGTACGCGCTCTACGAGGCCGAGGCCCTGTCTCCCGGCACGTTCCCGTTCGCCGAAATCTCACTGATCGGTGTGGCGAACGACCGCGCCCGAGATCGGGTCAAGCAGCTCCTCGCGGGTTCGGACTACTCCCCGAAGATCTCGGTCTACCCGCCCTGGTTCCAGCACCCGGGTACGTAGCCCGCGCTGGTCGAGGCGGACGAAGTCCGGTCTCGAGACCGTCGCTGCGCTCCTTGGCCCCGCTGGGCAGTAAGCCGCGTGGATGCGGGCCAGTAGGGGACTCGCCAGTGGCCGCTACCGCCCGGCCGCGTACCCCTGCGCCCCGCGCGGGTTGGCCGCCGCCCACAGCACACCGGCCGCGTCACGGCCGACCGCCGAGAGCCGCCCGAGGTCCCAGTCCCCGGCGCGGGTGACTCGATGCCCGCGGGCTTCGAGCGCGTGAATGACGTCGTCACCGAGTCGGCCTTCGACGACCGCCCCGCCCGGCTCCCACATCCGCGGCCAGAACGAGTCCGGAAACGACGTCGAATGAAACGCGGGCGCGTCGATCGCCTGCTGTGGTTCGTAGCCGCCCACGATCGTGCGTAGCAGGTACAGGAGCTGCCAGAGATCCTGTTGGTCGCCGCCGGGGGAGCCAAGCGCCGTGACCGAGTTGTCGGGCCCAAACACGAGGGTGGGCGTGAGCGTCGTGCGTGGGCGGCGCCCAGGTTCGAGCGAAGATGGTGCGCCCGGTTGGAGCCAGGTCATCTGCAACCGGGTGCCGAGGGCGAATCCGAGACCGGGGATCGCCGGGGACGACTGCAACCATCCACCGGACGGCGTCACCGACACCACGTTGCCCCACCGGTCGATCACGTCGATGTGGCAGGTGTCGCCCTTCGTGAGCCCGGACTTCTCCACGGTCGGCTCGCCGCGCCCGGTTCTGCCACCGACTAGCGGAGGCAGGAACGGCTCGTGACCCGCGGGCGATCCGGGGCGGAACTCGAGGGATGCCGCGTCCGCGACCAGCGCGCGGCGTTCGGTGACGTAGGTGTCATCCAGCAGAAACTGGACGTCTACGCCGTCACCGAAGTACGCCTCGCGGTCGGCGAGGGCGAGCTTCTCCACCTCGAGAATCACGTGTGCGCCGTCCGCGGTGGACGGGTCGGCGGTGTCGAATCCGTCGAGCATCCGGAGCATCTGGAGGATGGCGGGGCCCTGCCCCCAGGCTCCGGACTTGGCGATGGTGTTGCCCTTGAACTCGGCGGTGACGGCAGGCTCGAAGGTGGCGCGCCATCCGGCGATGTCTTCAGCGGTGAGCACGCCCGCGTAGTCGCCGCCGTCGGAGTGGCGGTGTGGCGTGCGCACGAACTCGGCGATCTCGGCGCCGATCTCGGTGGCCCAGGCGTCGCGGGCGGCGTCGATGCGCGCCTCGCGGGTCGGCCCTGTCGTCGCGTCGTGGCCCGTCACAGCGCTATCGGTCGCGGCGTCGCGCGGCCGCGTGGCTTCCACCAGCCGCTCGTAGGTGCGGGCCAGCTGGGGGTTCACGAACACTTCGCCGGCCGCGGGGAGGCGGCCACCCGGCATCCACAGTTCGGCCGAGCTTGGCCAGTGCTCGGTGAATAGCGGCGCCATGCGGGCGATGGTGGTGGCGACCCGTTCCAGTAGCGGATGCCCGTCGCGCGCGTACGCGATGGCAAACTCGAGCACGTCCTGGAGGTGCCAGGTGCCGTGGTCGCGCAGAAGCAGGAGCCAGGCATCCATTGCGCCGGGGATGGCGGCGGCGAGGGCGCCGGTTCCTGGCACGAGTTCGAGGCCGAGCGAGCGGTAGTGCTCGATGGTGGCACCGGCCGGGGCTGGACCCTGGCCCATGAGCACGACCGGCGTGGTGGGTGCGTCGGCAGTGGCGAAGACGCCGACCAGGTCGCCGCCGGGTCCGTTGAGGTGCGGCTCGACCACGTGCAGCACGAAGGCGCCGGCGACCGCGGCGTCGAAGGCGTTGCCGCCCCGTTCGAGCACCGCCTGGGCGGATGCCGTGGCCAGCCAGTGGGTTGACGCGCTCATCCCGAAGCTTCCGCGCAGCGTCGGGCGGGTGGTAAACGGTTCGGGTGGGGTGAAGGTCATCGTCTTTCGAGCGTAGCTCGCGGGTTGCAGCGTTCGCCTCACACTCCGACAAATTCACACGCCGACAAGTTCACACGCCTACGAGTTCGCGCACCGCCGCCGTTCTACTCACGAGCAACACGGCCCTCTGTTCCGGGTCGACGGCGGACGGCGGCACGAGTTCGTATTGGGCGCCGCTGCGCGTGATCTGCCACCCGTTGTTGTGCAGGAGCAGGTGATGGTAGCGGCACAGCAGCACGCCATCCGCCAGGTCTGTTCGACCGGTATCTCGTTTCCATTGGTTGATGTGGTGTGCTTCGCAGAATGAGGGTGGTCTCGCGCAGTCGAGGAACAGGCACCCGCCATCGCGCACCGCCATCGCAATCCGCTGGCGTTCGCTGAACAGGCGCTGCTCCCGCCCGAGATCGATGCAACTGCCGTTGTCATCGAAGCGGACGCCGATGACTCCCGTGTCGCAGAGGTGTCGCTCGACCGTTTCGAATGAAATCGGGTCGGGCATTCCTTCAAATGCACCGGATCCGCGGCGGCTGAGGCTCTCCTCGGTGACAATCACGCGCACCGCGGGACGACGCTTGCCGAACATGGTGCCGGGGGCGGCGTCGATGGCGACGCGCAGCAGGTCCATGAGGGCATCGGCGGCGAGTTGCGGAGTGGTGCGCGGGTCGTCGACCAGTCGCTGGGCGGTCGCGACATCCGTTGGATCAGTAAATCGCGGTCCGCCTCGCCGTGGGCTGAGGATCGTGTCGAGTGCGGCCACCAGTGTGCCGCCGTCCTCGGGGTCGAGCAGGAAGGAGCCGGCCACCATGCCGTCTGAGCGAGTGAAGACCTTGAGGTAGCGCAGGTCACGCCGTTCCTGCTCGCGGCGCGCGATGCCGGCCTGGTCGAGCTCGTCACGGAGTTCACGGGCGCGGCGGTAGAGCCGGTCGGCGTTCAGGGTCGGTGCTGCGGCGATCAGGGTGTCGACTGCGGTGCGCAGCGCCTCGACGGTAGTTGCGGCATCCGCTTCGCCGAGCCCGCGCCGGATGGCCTCGACCGCGTCGATGGAGAGCGCACCCGTCGAGATTGCGGCTGTCAATGCCGAATGATGCGCGGCGGGAGACTCGTCGACGAGCATGCCACCGACGTGAACGAGCTTGGTGGCCTCAGCGCGCGTCGAGCCGGAGAGTGACTGCACGAGTTCCACGGGCGAGTTGAATCCGCTTGCCTGCGCAAGGCCGGCGCAGCCGAGCTCGCGGGACGATCGGCGCTCGATCTCGCCGGACGCGAGGGCCGTGACGGCATCCAGTGCGCGACGGGCGGCGCCGAGTGTGCGGTGAAAATCGAGGAGTTCGGTGTCATCTAGAGCGGCAATCTCGGCAGGCGTCGGATGCAGGTGGGCGGCCGCATCCGCCGCCTCCTGCGCCACCTTCGTGAGATCTGCCATAGGACGATTTTGCCACATTCGAACGTATGTTCGAAGCGATTGGTGCAATCTGTGGAGAAGTTCTTTCCACAAGTTCCGCGCGGAGAGGAGAGGCCAACGAGCGGTGGGGAGCAGGAGAGGAGGGGTCCACGAGCGGCGGACAGCAAGAGAGGTGGGCAGCAGCGGCGGGGAGCAAGTGGGCGAGCAGCACGAGCGGAGTGGGCGGTAGGAGAGGATCGCCCCAAAAGAGGAGCCACACACCACACACAGCTTGCCCCCTGAATCCTCTTCACAATACGGTTGCACCACCTAGTCATACGAATCCGGGGGAAACCATGTCCGCACAGACCAAAGCCATCATCGACGCCATGTTCGCCGGCGTCAGCGCGAAGGATGTCGACGCTGCAACGAAACCGATGGCCGACGACATCGAGCTGTTCGATCCGCACTACCCGTACTCAGACATGAAGGGGCTGGGTGAAGTGCGCGAGGGACTCACCTGGGCATTCGGCGGAATGACGAGCATGGGTTTCGATATCGACCGCTACTTCTTCAGCGATGACGGTCTCAGCGCCACGGTCGAGGTCTCGACGCACCACGTGCTGGCGGCGGGAAACAGGCACCTCGACTTTCCGCAGGTGTTTGTGATCGACACCGACGGCGCCAAGATCACGAAGATGCGCGCGTACGAGCCCTATGGCCCGGGCGGCTCGGTCGGGTTCGGCCTGGGCATCGGCCACCGCATCTACCGCATGACGCACCGCAAGAAGTAGGGGCTAGCCCGAAACGGCCACCCGCACGGCGATCTCCAACCCGCGGGCAATAGTGGCGACATCCATCGTCTCCTCGGACGGCACGTGGATGAACCCGGCTGGTACGGTCGTCGACTCCAGCAGGCGGTACATCACCGAGTTGCACACGAAGGTGCCCGCCGAGTTGGAGAGCGACGCCGGGATGCCCGCCGCGGCAATGGCGTCGACGATCGCGCGAACCGGCAGGCGGGTGAAGTGTGCGTCCGGCCCGTCGGGGTCGATCAAGCGATCCGACGGCTGCGCGCCCGCGTTGTCGGCGATGCGGGCATCCTCCACGTTGATCGCCACGCGCTCGGGCGTGATGGCGGCGCGATCGCCCGCAAGGCCCACAGCGATTACGAGGTCGGGGGAGTGCGCAGCGATCAGCGAAGCCAAGACGGAAGATGCCCGCCCGAACTCCACCGGCAACCGCCCGACAACCAGGTTCGGGATGCCACCCACCCGAGAAACGGCCTCCCACGAGCTGTTCGTGCTCGCGCCGTCGAACGGCTCGAAGCCCGTGAGGAGAACCGTGGGTGGGACAGCCGAGGAACTCAGCGCGGATCCGTTCCGAACACCTGACGTGTCAACGCCTGAATGTCGCGATCGAGAACGTCGAACTTGGCCTCGAACTTTGCGTCGACGGCGTCGAATCGCGTGTCGACGGCATCGAACCGGGCGTCCATCACGTCGCGCAGTCCGACAATCTCCGACTGAACTCCGCCGATCTCAGACCGAACCCCACCAATGGCCGCAGTGAGCGTGCGATTGAAACTCGCGGTGACGATACCGATCATTCCGAACATGGCAGCCGCGAACACGCCGATCACCACCCATACCTGCGGTTCGGTCACCGTGATCACCCCTCTATTGTTCCGCGAGCCTACCGAAAAGCCCAGCAGCCGCCCGATTGAGAATCCCAACTGTGAAACTAGGGACGTGTGCAGGACCAGAACTACGCTAACCCCATGACCTTTCAGGCGTACCTCGACACCATCAAGGAGAAGACCGGTCTCGGCCCGGCCGACTTCCGCGCTCTCGCCGAGCAGAAGGGGTTGCTCGCCGCGGACGTGAAGGTGACCCAGATCGTCGACTGGCTCAAAGACGACTTCGACCTGGGGCGCGGCCACGCGATGGCCCTCGTCAACACATTCAAGGAGCACTCCCCGAAGGATGCCCGCATCGAGAAGCAGTTCGCGGGGGCGAAAGCGCACTGGCGCGACACCTACGAGCAGCTGCTCGCCACCCTCGAGAAGCACGGCCCCGTTGGCCTCGCACCCACCGACAGCTACATCAGCCTGCTCAAGGGCACTGCGAAGTTCGCGATCGTCGCCATGACCGCCGACCGCCTCGATGTGGGCATCAAGCTCAAGACAGCGGATGCCACGGCGCGCTTCGAGCCTGCAGGCACCTGGAACTCCATGGTCACCCATCGAGCACGCCTCGCCGACCCCGCGCAGGTCGACGCCGAGCTGCTGGACTGGCTCACCCGCGCCTACGACGCCGCGTAGGGCGTCGCGTCGAACGCGCGTAGCGCTCACCTAATCGCCGCGTCAACCTACTGACGCGCACCCGATCCCGACGATAGGCTGACGGCCACCCGCACGCCCCCCTCCAAGGAGACCTCATGGCCACCGCTTCTCTTTCCCGTTCACGCCGCGCAGCTGCCGGCCTCGCCCTCATCGTTGCGGGCGCGCTCTTCCTGCTCGTTATCCTCCTGCCCTACCTCAACATCTCACTGCCCTGGCTCGTACTCCTGGCGGATGCCGCCATGGCCGTCGCCTTCGTGATTCTCGCGCTCGGCGCCACCAACAACACGATCGCCAAGATTGCCCTCTTCGTCGGAGCCGTCGGCTGGGCCGTGCTCGCCCTCACCGGCCTGGGCATCGCACTGCCGGCCGGCCTCGTGACGATCGCCGCCGTTCTCGCCGCCATCGGTGGTCTGGTCGGCGCGATCGTGCTCTACGTGGGCAAGGAGATCACCAACACCGCGGCACTCATCTTCGTGGTCGCGACGATTCTCGGTGTGCTCTACCTGCTCGGACCGATCACGGCGATCGCCCTCGGCCCGCTCACCAT
>JBDUEC010000068.1:0-10894 GCA_040002655.1 Rhodoglobus sp.
CCGTTGATCGAGTCGATGCGCACGATGGCGTTGTACTTCTGGCGACCCTGGGCGTTGTCGCCCTCGCGCGGCTGGCGGATGGCGCCAACCACGGCGTCACCCTTGCGCAGGTTGTACTTCTTGACCTGGCCGAGCGACACGTACACGTCGTTGTTGCCCGGCAGGTAGCCGGAGGTGCGCACGAAGGCGTAGTTGTCGAGGACATCCAGGATGCCGGCGACCGGGATGAGCACGTCATCCTCGCTGATCTCGGGCTCGAAGTCGTCGCCGACGGGGCCACGGCCGCGCTTGCGGTCGCGGTAGCGGTTGCGACCGTTGCGGTCGTCCTCGCCCTCGACTCGCGGCTGCTGGTCGCGCTGCTGGCCGTTCTGGTTCTGCTGGCCGTTCTGGTTCTGGGCGTTCTGCTGGCGGTTCTGGTTCTGCTGGCCATCGCGCGCGTTGGCCTGGCGAGGTGCCTGCTCGGCGCCGGCCTGGCGGTCGGCGGCGTTGCGGTTGCGATTGCGGTTACGCGAGCTGCGGGTGGAGGTTCCCTCGACGTCGCCGTCGGTCGGGGTCTCGATGTCTGGCGCCTCAGACTGGAAGTCGCCGGCGTCATCCGTCGAGAGCTCGGGCAGCTCTGCGCCGTGCTGTTCCTCGGAAACGTGGTCGACGGCCGCGACCGGAGTGGCCTCGATCGGGGTGGCGGCGAGCGCCTCGGCGACTGCGGCGGACGCCTCAGCTGCGCGGGCCTCAGCGTCTGCGCTGGTGGCGCGGCGCGGAGCGCGCTTCGCAGCGGCCTTCACGGGAGCCGCGATCGGCTCAGCGATCGGGGCCGCCTCGGCGAAACCGCCGAAGTCGCCGTCGTCCTGGATCTCGGGGGTGGCAGTCTCCGGCGCGTCGTCGATGACGATCAAACCGTCGTCGCTGCCGGACTGAATCTCGTTGATTGCGTTCACGAGCTCTCCTTTACGAAGTTTGGAAGCGCCGGTGAGGCCCAATTCGGCCGCGAGAGCCTGAAGCTCTGGCAGTTTGAGGGCGCTCACAGCGGCGCGGGAGTTGACATCAGTCACTGGGTGGGATTCCTTTCCCCTACCGAGAAGAGAGCATCTCGGTGGAGAGTTTGATGGCCATCACGTGCCTGGGCGGGTGCACAGGGCGGCTGCACAAGAACTGCGCGAGATGAGCCGGGTGATATTCGCAACTCGGGAAGCTGTGCGGCTAGGCCGTTGCTTCTACCGGGTGCAAAATCACTGTAGCACCTTTGAAGTCGACGGCCAGCATGAGCGATTGCCACGGCGTGGTGGCGTTGGCAGCGACCAGATCTGCGGCCACCAGCCGCTGGGCCGGGTCGCTCGCGAGCACCAGAAGCGACGGGCCGGCGCCGGAGACCACGGCCGCCAACCCGTTCTTGCGGAGCACCTGGATGAGGGCGTTCGTCTCCGGCATCGCACTGGCCCGGTAGTCCTGGTGCAGCTTGTCCTCGGTGGCCTCGAGCAGCAACTCGGGGCTCTGGATGAGCGCGGCGATCAGCAACGCAGAGCGCGAGACATTGAACACGGCATCCGCGTGCGGAACCGATGCTGGCTGCAGCGAGCGGGCCAGCGCGGTGGACATGGTGTGCTCCGGAACGCACACGACGGGTGAGACACCGCGGTGCACGATGAGCTTCTTGTGCCGGGGTCCGCTTGGCGTGGTCCAGGCGATGGTCAGGCCGCCGAACAGGGCTGGGGCCACATTGTCGGGATGCCCCTCCATCTCGGTCGCGAGGCCAAGCAGCTCGTCGGAGGAGATGTCGACCACGCCCTCAAGTAGCCCCTTGGCCGCCATGATGCCCGAGACGATCGCCGCACCCGATGACCCGAGACCGCGACCGTGCGGGATGGAGTTGTGGGCGTCGAGGTCAAGCCCCGGCATCTCGATGCCGTAGTGGTCGAACGTGTGCCGGATCGCCGTGACAACAAGGTTGGTCTCGTCGGTGGGCACCTCACCCGCGCCGACGCCGACAACGTTCACGTGCACGCCCGGCTTCGGGCGCACGGTCACGGTCAGCTCGTCGTAGAGCGCGAGAGCGAGCCCGAGGGTGTCGAATCCGGGGCCGAGGTTGGCACTGGTCGCTGGGACGCGAACGGTGACGGAGCGACCGCTTATGTCGCGAACGCTGAGGTTGGTCGTCATGCCCCGACCAGGCCGAGCACGCTCGCGATCTCGGCGGTGTCCACGGGCACGACGGTGGGCTTCACGTCGGAGCCGTCCGGGGTGCGCAGCGCCCACTGCGGATCCTTGAGTCCGTGCCCGGTCACGGTGAGCACGACGGTCGATCCCTTGGGAATGATGCCGGCATCCGCTCGCTCGAGCAGGCCGGCCACGCTGATCGCAGACGCCGGCTCCACGAAGATGCCGACCTCAGCGGAGAGGATGCGGTGCGCCTCGAGGATCTTCTCGTCGGAGATCGCGCCGAAGTAGCCGTCACTGGTCTCGCGCGCGGCCGTTGCCAGCTCCCAGGATGCCGGGTTGCCGATGCGGATGGCGCTCGCGATGGTGTCCGGGTCCTTCACGACGTGGCCGAGCACGATCGGGGCGCTACCCGCCGCCTGGAAGCCGAACATGCGCGGCAGTTTGGTCGACTCGTTGCGGGCCAATTCCTCGCTGTAGCCGCGGAAGTACGCCGTATAGTTGCCGGCGTTGCCGACCGGAACGATGTGGAAGTCCGGTGCGTCGCCGAGCACTTCGACCACCTCGAACGCCGCCGTCTTCTGGCCCTCGATGCGATCCGGGTTGACCGAGTTCACGAGATGAACCGGGTAGTTCGCAGCGAGGTCGCGGGCGATGTCGAGACAGTCGTCGAAGTTACCCTGCACCTGAAGGAGCTCGGCACCGTGCGCAATGGCCTGGGCCAGCTTGCCCATCGCGATCTTGCCCTCGGGCACCAGCACGGCGGCGGTGATGCCGGCGTGCGTTGCATAGGCCGCAGCGGAAGCCGAGGTGTTTCCGGTGGAGGCACAGATGATCGCCTTCGCGCCGTGCTCGACGGCCTTGGAGACGGCCATCGTCATTCCGCGGTCTTTGAACGAGCCGGTGGGGTTCATCCCCTCGAACTTGACCCACACGTTCGCGCCGGTGCGGGCCTCGAGCGCGGCGGCGCGGATGAGCGGGGTGCCGCCCTCTCCGAGGGTGATGATCGGCGTCGCAGCCGAGATGTCGAGTCGATCGGCGTACTCGTGGAGAACTCCACGCCACTGGTGGGCCATTACTACAGTCCTTCAACTCTCAGAACGGAAACCAGGCTGCTCACGACGGCGCTGAGCTTCAGCGCATCGACGGTGCGGGCCAGGGACGATTCGGTCGCCTTGTGCGTCACAATCACAAGGGTAGCGGTGGGGCTGTTGTCGTCGTGACCGTCGCGCACCGACTGCGATACGGCCTCAACAGACACCCCCTGGTCGGCGAAGACCGTGGCGATGGCAGCGAGCACACCGGGCTCGTCCACCACCGAGAGAGTGATCTGGTAGCGCGTCACAACGCTCGCGATCGGCAGCACCGGTAGGTCGGAGTGCGTTGACTCGGCGACACCGGGGCCGCCCGCGACATGGCGCCGGGCCGCAGAGACCACGTCCCCCAGCACCGCGGACGCGGTCTGCACTCCCCCGGCGCCCGCGCCGTAGAACATCAGGCTGCCGGCCGCCTCCGCCTCAACGAACACCGCGTTGTTTGCGCCGTGCACCGCCGCGAGCGGATGATCGCGCGGGATGAGCGCTGGATGCACTCGCACCGATACCCCGTCTACCCCGTGCTCGTCGACGACGCGCTCGCAGATTGCCAGGAGCTTGACGACGTAGCCGGCCTTGCGCGCGGCGACGACCTGGTCGAGCGTGACCGAGGTCATGCCCTCCCGGTGCACTGCCTCGAGCGGAACCGTGGTGTGGAAGGCGAGGCTCGCGAGAATCGCCGCCTTCTGCGCGGCGTCGTAGCCCTCGACATCCGCCGTCGGGTCGGCCTCGGCGTAGCCGAGCTCTGTAGCGGCGGCGAGCGCCTCTTCGAGCGAGTCGCCGCGGGTGTCCATGCGGTCGAGGATGTAGTTGGTGGTGCCGTTCACGATGCCGAGGATGCGCTTGACCCTGTCCCCGGCGAGACTGTCGCGCAACGGACGGATGATCGGGATGGCGCCACCCACGGCCGCCTCGTAATACAGCTGCGCGCCGACCTGGCCCGCGAGCTCGAAGAGTTCGGGGCCGTGGGTCGCGAGCAGGGCCTTGTTGGCGGTGATGACATCCGCGCCGCTGTTGAGGGCCTGCAAAATCCAGGTGCGGGCCGGCTCGATGCCGCCGATCAGTTCGACCACGATGTCTGCGCCGAGGATCAGCGACTCGGCGTCGGTCGTGAGCAGGTGCTTCGGGATGTCCGCGCTGCGCGCAGCGTTCAGGTCGCGCACCGCGACGCCCACGACTTCGAGCCCGGCCCCCGCGCGGGCGGCGAGTTCGTCTCCGTGCTCAATCAGCAGGGACGCCACCTGGGCGCCCACGCTGCCGCCGCCGAGGATGGCGACCTTGAGGTTGCGGTACTCGATCACGGGTTCACTCCAGCGTCTCGGCTCAGTAGGTCCGCTTCGGTTTCGCCGCGCACGATCACGCGCGCCGCGCCGTCTTTCACGGCGACCACCGGCGGGCGGCCCAGGTAGTTGTAGTTGCTCGCCATCGCCCAGCCGTACGCACCGGTGGCCGGGATGCCGAGCAGGTCGCCCGGCCGCACGTCACCGGGCAGGTACTCGGCGTGCACCAGGATGTCGCCCGACTCGCAGTGCTTGCCGGCGACCCGCACCAGCACCGGCTCCGCGTTCGATGCGCGGTTCGCGATGCGCGCGGAGTAGTCGGCACGGTACAGCGACGGGCGGATGTTGTCGCTCATACCACCGTCGACGCTCACGTACTTGCGGGTTGCAGTTCCGTCCACCAGCACATCCTTGGTGGTGCCCACGGTGTACAGAGTCGTGGTGCTCGGGCCCACGATCGCCCGGCCCGGCTCGATGGCGACCACCGGCACCGGGATGCCGAGCTCCGCCGCTCCGCACGACACGATGTCGGCGAACCGACGCGCGATGTCGTCGATCGAGAGCGGCTCATCCACGCTGGTGTACGCGATGCCGAAGCCGCCGCCGAAATTGAGCTCGGGCACCGGTCCACCCTGCAGCAGTTCCGCGTGCAGCGCGAACAGGCGGCGGGCTGCCTCTGCGAAGCCGTCCGATTCGAAGATCTGCGAGCCGATGTGCGAGTGCAGTCCCAGAAATTCGAGGGCGTCGTGGCTGCGGATCTGGGCAACGAGAGCCGCGGCATCCGCCAGTGGGATTCCGAACTTCTGGTCTTCACGCGCTGTGGCGAGGTACTCGTGCGTGCTCGCGTGAACCCCGCTGTTGATGCGCAGTCGCACCGGTTGAGTCCGACCGTGGCGCGTCGCGGCCTCGGCGACGCGCTCGATCTCGATCTCGCTGTCGATCACGATGGCGCCGACGCCCAGGCTCACCGCGCGGTCGATCTCGGCGAGGCTCTTGTTGTTGCCGTGCAGGCCCAAGCGCCCGGGGTCGACGCCCGCGGCGAGCGCGACAGCGAGTTCGCCCCCGCTCGCGACATCGATGTTGAGGCCGGCTTCGGTGACCCAGCGTGCAATCTCCGTCGACAGGAACGCCTTGCCTGCGTAATAGACCCTGGCGCTCGAGCCGACCCTGGCGAACTCGCGATCGAATGACTCGCGGATGCCGCTGGCCCGACTCTTCACATCGGCCTCGTCGACCACGTAGACGGGCGTGCCGAACTCAGCGGCGAGGGCCGAAGCCGTCACCCCGGCAATCACAAGCTCCCCCTCGGGCGAGCGGACACTGTTCTGCGACCACACCGCGGCGGGCAGGGCGTTGGCGTCGTCGGGAACTGAGAGCCACGACGGGGCTAGCGGATTGGCGAACACGGGCGAACCTCACGCGATATTGGGCAAGTGAGGCGAGCGAACCCGGATTGGTCCCTGAAGCCGCCTTCATGTTACCGGGAGCGGCAGAGGGGCGCCGAATTGTGACGGAGCTACTGCCCCGACCCCGGGCAGGTGCCGAGCGTCGAGAGTTCCTTGCCGCCGAGGGCGGTGCCGTCGCCGTTGATCGAGACCACGAGGTCGGAACCGACGACCTTCACATCGCTGACCTTCAGCGCCTCCGGCAGGTACTGGGCGACGCAGAACTGGCGCGACTGCAGGAACTGGGATGCCACGGCCGAGAACGCGGGGTTGTTCCTGAGGTCGGCGACCGAGATGTCGTTGTCGCCGAGGGTGACCGTCTGCGGCTCGAAGTTGATGCCGCCGTCGGCCGCAGAGGGCTTCAGGTCGACACCGACTGGGATGGTGATCAGGCCAAAGACCGAGAACTCGCTGCCAATCGTGATGACGCCGTTGCCCACGTCGATCGACTTGAGCTGCGATCCACTGAGGAAGTCGGCCAACTTGCGCACGTTCTTCTCGGTGACCGTGACGTCAATTCCGAGCGTGCCGACCGGCTTCGAGGAGTCGAGCGGAACATCCGTCGCATTCAGGTGCGCCGTGCCCGTGATACCACCGAAACTCAGTTCGTCGACTGTCACGTTGACCTCGTGCACGCTGCCGCCGATGGCCTGGAAGATCACCGATCCGTCGCCGAGATCAACGTCGACGGGGGTCTTCGCGTCCAGGCCGAGAACCGCCCGCACCTGATCCTGCACGTAGCCGATCGCGTACTGCTTGGCATACGCCTCGGCCACGAAATAGCCGACCACGAGCAGGATGGCGACCACGACGAGCGCGATCAGCCAACCCAGCCCGCGGCGCCGCTTCTTCTTCGGCGGCTGCTCGACGACCACGACCCGTGGCAGCGGAACAGTGTCAACCGGGGAGGACGGCGCGGGGCGCTCGGCGATCGGCTCGGCCATGGCTACATCCGCTCTGGTGCACTCACGCCGAGAAGGCTGAGCGCATTGCGCAGCACGGTTCCGGTGGCGTCGTTCAACCACAGCCGCGTGCGATGCACGTCGGTCACTGCCTCCTCGCCGAGCGGCGTGACCCGGCAGGCGTCGTACCAGCGGTGGTATGCACCGGCCAGTTCCTCGGCGTAGCGGGCAACCCGGTGCGGCTCGCGCAGTTCGGCCGCCTGCTGCACGACCCGTGGGAACTCGGCGAGCACGCCGAGCAGGATGCTCTCCGTCTCGTGCGCGAGCAGCGACGGGTCGAAGGCGCTGCGATCCACTCCGGACGCCGCCGCGTTCTTCGCGACCGAATTCGTGCGGGCGTGCGCGTACTGCACGTAGAAGACGGGATTGTCGTTGGTCTTGCGTCCCCACAGGTCGAGGTCGATGTCCACCTGGGAGTCGATGGAACTGCGCACCAGGGCGTAGCGGCCAGCGTCGGCACCCACGGCCTCCACGAGGTCCTCCAGCGTCACGACCGTGCCGGCGCGCTTCGACATGCGCAACGGCTCGCCGTCACGCACGAGGTTGACCAGCTGGCCGATCAGGATCTCGAGGTTCACGTAGGGCTCGTCACCGAACGCCTTCGTCATGGCCATGAGCCTGCGCACGTAGCCGTGGTGGTCTGCGCCGAGCATGATCAGGTTGCGCTCGAAGCCGCGCTCCCGCTTGTTGAGGTAGTAGGCGAGATCGCCGGAGATGTACCCGGCCTCGCCGTCGCTCTTGATCACGACGCGATCCTTGTCGTCGCCGTAGTCCGTTGAGCGGAACCAGGTGGCGCCATCCGCTTCGTAGATCGCACCGAGGTCGCGCAGCCGCTGGATGGCGTGCTCCACTGCACCGCTCTCGTGCAGCTCGTTCTCGTGGAAGTACACATCGAACACGACGCCGAACTCATGGAGGCTCGCCTTGATGTCACCGAACATGAGCTCGACGCCGATCGAGCGGAACTCCTCCTGCTGCTCGTCGCGCGTCAGCTTCGAGAGATCGCTCGGGTATGCGTTGATCACCCTGGCCGCGATGTCGGAGATGTATTCGCCGCCGTAGCCGTCCTCCGGGGCCGGCTCGCCGAGGTAGCTGGCGAGCAGGCTGCGGGCGAACCGGTCGATCTGCGCACCGTGGTCGTTGAAGTAGTACTCGCGGGTGACGAGACCGCCCTGCGCCTGGAAGATGCGGGCCAGGCTGTCGCCGACGGCGGCCCAGCGCACGCCACCGATGTGGATCGGGCCGGTCGGGTTGGCCGAGACGAACTCGAGGTTGATGGGGACGCCGGCGTACAGCGTCCCGTTGCCGTAGCCCACGCCCGCCTCGACGATCGTCTTGGCGAGGGCTCCGGCGGCTGCCGCGTCGAGCGTGATGTTGATGAAACCCGGGCCAGCGACATCCACTGATGCGACGCCGTCGATCGCTCCGATCGCCGCAGCCAGCTCGGCGGCGAGCTCGCGCGGGTTCGACCCGAGCGGCTTCGCGAGCTTCATCGCGATGTTGGATGCCCAGTCACCGTGGTCCCGATTGCGCGGCCGCTCGAGCAGAACGTCATCGACCGTAAGGGTGATCCCGGAGCCGCCGCGGCGCTCCACGACATCCGTCGCGATGGCGAGGATCGACTGGGAGAGTTCGGCGGGATTCACGGTAGCCAAGCTTAGCCGGGGCTCATTTGCCGCCGCGTGCGAGGGATCGCGCGGCCAATACGGGAAACTTTCGGCATGGCAGGCGAGGATGGATGCCATGCGCACCCGACTGTCCATTCTCACGGCCATGCCCGTTGCAGCCCTCGTGCTCCTGTCGCTCTCGGCTTGCGTGCCCACCGAACCGTCGGACCCAGGTGCCGACCCGACGCCCACAGCCACGGCGTCGACGACGCCCAGCGCGACTCCCACCACCGCGCCGACGGCCGTGGTCGGGATTGCGGTGACCGTCTCCTGCGACCAGCTCATTCCGGCGCAGGCGATCTACGACTACAACCCGAACTTCAGCCTCGTGGCCGACTACAAGCCTGCCGCCGGGAGCCTCGGCGCGCAGGCGATCGCCGATAAGGGAATCGCCTGCGCCTGGGTGAACCAGACCAGCGGCGACCGCATCGAGGGCTCGGTCGCCCACCTCGAGGACACCGACCTGACCGCCCTGAAGAACAATCTGGTGATGACCAGCCACTCGGTGCCGACCTACCAGGTCGAGGGCTACTTCACACTCGACGGTGCGACTGGCGTTGCCCAGGCCTTCCCCGACCCGTACTGGGTCACACTGACGTCGAAGGTGTTTCTCGAGCCAGGAGACGCCCAGCCGCTGATTGCCGCCGCTGTCACTGCCCTGGGATAGACGTGCTGGGCTAACCCAGCTGCAACAGCGCCGAGCTGTCGTCGGCCGGAAGCTCGTCCACGATCGCAAGGATCTCGAGCTTCTTCAGCGTGAGGTCCGCCCAGTGATTGGTGAGGAACGCGGTGTCTGCGGCATCGCGACCGGTGGAGATGCGGAGCATGCCCTGTCGCGGTGCCAGGCGGGTGGCATCCACTACCCACCACGCACCATCGATCCAGGCCTCGGCGACGGCGTGGAAATCCATCGGGAAGAGCCCCGGCGCGTAAACGGCAACCATGCGCGCTGGCACGTCCAGTGCACGCAGCAGGGCGATCACGAGGTGCGCGTAGTCCCGGCAGACACCGCGTCGGGTGAGCAGCGTCTGCTCGGCACCGTCGGTCACCTGGCTCGAACCGGGCACGTAGCGCAGGCGCTCCCACACCCAGAGCGTGACCGCCGTCAGCAGCGCGTGGCCTTTGAGACCCCGGAACTCTGAGCGAGCGGTGGGTGTCAGGGTGTCGGATTCGCAGTAGCGGCTCGGTCGAAGGTAGGTCACGAGGTCGAGCGGGTCGAGCGCGGCCGGTTCAGCGCGGCCCGTTACCTCCGCGCGGTACTCGACCACCATCGTGCCAGGGCCACTCACGAACTTGTGCAGGCGCGTGCCCGAGGAGTCGACCAGTTCGGTGGGCTGCTGTGGAGTGCCGTCCAGCACGAAGCTCAACGACTCCGAGACCAGGTCGGCACCGCGCGCAGCAGCAATGCTGAAGACCATGTCGGTGCTGCCCGAGATCGACAATTCCATTCGGGCGGAGACGGTGCGCAGCATCCGACGATCCTCCCACGCGCGGTGAACGTGCGGTTACGGCCAGAGGCGGTCGCGAGTCCACTCGTTGTCGACCCGCGAGTACAACAGTCGCTGCTGCTCACGATCCACTGCGGCTTGCCAGAACTCGATCGTCTCGGGCCGCAGCACGTAGGCGCTCCACGCCTCCGGCACCAGGCCCGGCGTGTCGGCCACGCGCATGCGTGCTGACTCGACGGCGGCCTCGAACTCCGCCTCGGACACGATCGGTTCGCTCTGGTTGCCCGCGATGACGGTGGCACGGGCATTCGGATGCCGCTGCAGAAAGTCGCGGTCGCTCACGTCGCGCGGCCCCGGCCGCACCTCCCCCGTCACCCGCACCTGGCGCCCCTGCTCGCGCCAGTAGAGCACGACCGCCGCGCGTGGATTGGTCGACAGCTCAAGACCCTTCGGGCTCGAGGACATGGTCGCGAACCAGAGACCCTCAGCCGTGACGTCCTTGAGCAGCAGCGTGCGGTTGCTCGGAACCCCGGTGCGGTCGGCCGTGGCGATGGACATCGCATGCGGCTGGGCCACGGGCAGCGCGATCGCCTGCTCGAGCCACGCGACGAGGAGTGTCAGCGGATCGTCGGGGGCGGCATCCACGTCGAATTCGGGCAGGTTGTCTCCGAACACCGGCAGGGCGCGCAGCCGGTCGCGCAGGGAATCGCTCGTCATGCCTGCCAGCCTAGGGAGCCGCGGCCGACTGGTAACCTAGCTGAGTACTCCTGGCCCCCATAGCTCAGGGGATAGAGCACTGCCCTCCGGAGGCAGGGGCGGCAGTTCGAATCTGCCTGGGGGCACACAC
>JBDUEC010000069.1:0-10849 GCA_040002655.1 Rhodoglobus sp.
CCTCGACCAGCGAACTACAGCTTCTCGATCGGCGCGATCTTGATCAGCAGCCGCTTGCGGCCCGCGGTATCGAACTGCACCTCCGCAATGCTCTTCGACCCCTCACCCGTGACGGCGGTCACCCGGCCATCCCCGAAATCGGAGTGGCGGATGCGGTCGCCGACCGCCAGCGTCAGGTCGCCGTTGTCGCGCACCTTGCCGGTCACCGCGCTGGTCCACTCGGTCTTGGGACGAGGCGGCGGCCGGTCGTAGCTCTCCCGCATCGGCGCGGCACGCCCGAGCTGGCGCGGCCCAGACCGGAAACCGCCGGTGCCGGATGACTGCCGCCACTCGATCAGGTCGGCCGGGATCTCCTGCAGGTACCGGCTCGGCATCGCCACATTCACCTCACCGAAGCTCGCCCGGGATGCCGCGAGCGAGAGGAACAGTCGCTTGCGTGCGCGCGTGATGCCCACATAGAACAGCCTGCGCTCCTCGGCCAGGCCGCCGGGTTCGTTCGAGGACATCCGGTGCGGCAGCAGATCTTCCTCCACTCCGGTCACGAAGACGGCGTCGTATTCGAGACCCTTCGCGGTGTGCAGCGTCATGATCGACACTGAGCCGTCGTGGTCGTCGATCTCGTCGGCGGCGGCGAACAGTGCGATGCCGGTGAGGAACTCGATGAGGGTTCCCTGCGGGTTGACCGTGCGGAACTCCTTGGTCTGCGAGACCAGCTCCTCCAGGTTCTCGGCGCGCGCCTCATCCTGCGGGTCGCCGCTGCTCTTCAGGGTCGCGTGGTACTTCGTCTTGTTGAGGATGTCGGTGAGGATGTCGGCCGGCGCGCCGGTCGCGGCGACGGCGGCCGCCTCCTCCAGGATCTGACTGAGCTCGAGGATCGCCCCGGTCACCTTGGGGCCGAGCCCGAGCTCCCCGGCATCCTTCATCGCCTCGCGCAGCGGCATGCCCATGCGATCGGCGTGGGCCTGCATGGCCGCCTCCGTGGCCGGCCCGATCCCGCGCTTCGGCACGTTCATGATGCGGCGCAGGGCCAGGTCATCGTCGGGGTTGGCGACCTGGATGAGGTAGGCCATCGCATCCTTGATCTCGGCACGCTCGTAGAACTTGGTGCCACCGGGGATGCGGTACGGGATCGCGGAGCGGATGAAGATCTCTTCGAGCGGTCGGGTCTGCGAATTGGTGCGAACGAACACCGCGATGTCGTTGAGGCTCATGCCTCCGCGGCGCAGGGCCTCCACCTCGTCGGCGACGAACTGTGCCTCGTCGTGCCCCGAGTACCCGGTGTAGCCCACGATCTTCTCGCCGGCGCCGACCGTGGTGAACAGGTTCTTCGCCTTGCGGTCGAAGTTGTTCGAGATCACGCCGTTGGCGGCATCCAGGATGTTCTGGGTCGATCGGTAGTTCTGCTCGAGCAGGATCACCTTGGAGCTCGGGAAGTCGCGTTCGAACTCCACGATGTTGCGGATGTCGGCCCCGCGGAACGCGTAGATCGACTGGTCGGAGTCGCCGACCACGGTCAGTGACGCGCCGGGGATGCCGCCGGTGGCATCCAGCTTCATCCGCGTGCCCTCTGGCACATGCTCCCGCAGCACCGGGCGCACCAGCTCCCGAATGAGGGCGTACTGCGCGTGGTTCGTGTCTTGGTATTCGTCCACCAGCACGTGCCGGAAGCGGCGCTGGTAGAGGGCGGCGACATCCGGGAAGGCGCGGAACAGGTAGACCGTCTCGGCGATGATGTCGTCGAAGTCGAGGGCGTTCGCGCGCCGAAGCGCCGCAGAGTAGCGGCCGAAGATCTCGACGAAGCCGCTCTCTTTGGGGTCATCCATGTTCGCGGATCGCGCATAGGCGTCGATGTCGGTGAGCTCGTTCTTGAGCTTGGAGATGCGGTTGGAGACGCCTCCGGGCGTGAAGCCGACGGTGTCTGCGGCCAGTTCCTTGATGATGCGCTTGAGCAGCGCGCGCTGGTCGGCAGAGTCGTAGATGGTGAAGCTCTGCTTCATCCCCATCGCCTCTGCCTGCCGACGCAGGATGCGCACGCACGCAGAGTGGAACGTCGAGATCCACATGCCATCAGCTTGCTCGCCGACGATGGCGCGCACCCGCTCGCGCATCTCCGCAGCAGCCTTGTTGGTGAACGTGATCGCAAGGATCTGGCTCGGCCACGCCTCAAGGCTCTGCAGGAGGCCCGCGATGCGCCGGGTGAGCACGCTCGTCTTGCCCGAGCCCGCACCCGCGACGATGAGCAGCGACTGGCCGCGGTACTCGACGGCCGCGCGCTGCTGCGGGTTGAGGCCGGCGAGGAGGGCGTCGTCGAAGCTGCCGCCCGGTGGCGGCTCGGGCTGGTCGAGCGAGTCGAGAACGATGGTCATGACCCCCCAATTCTAGGCGGGGCCACCGATGGGCCGATCAGGCCTTCGCGACCCCGTGCACGGCCTCAGACCAGTCCTCCTGGATGATCCGGTCATTCGGATGGATCGACACCATGAGGCAGGGAACGCTCGAGCGATTCTTGAACTCGTGCCAGGTGTTGGGCGGCACGACGGTGATGTGACCACCCTCGATGGTCTCCATCACGCCATCCACGATGAACTCGATCCGCCCGCTGAGCACGATGAAGGTCTCGTCGTAGGGATGCCGGTGCTTGTCCGCTCCGGTGCCGGGCGGGCTCATCACCACGAACGACGACGCACTCGCGCCGTACAGGTACCCCTCGAATCGCGGCGACCCTCCGGCCGGTGGACGCAGGCTCTCGATCTCGATCGTCATACCTCCATGCTGGCGGGGGCGACCGACAGGGTCAACGCTGAAACGATCAGTCCTCGAAGCGCCCGATCGCCTCTAACGCCAGATCGGGCTGGTCGGCGAACACGCCGTCGACGCCGCCGTCGATCAGGATGGTGAACTCGTCCTTCCAGTCGCCGAACTCCCGGCCCTTCGGTCCACGGCGGAAGTTCTTGGAGAGAAAGCGGTTCTCGGCGCGCAGCGTCCAGACGTAGATGGTGAGCCCGGCGGCGTGGGCGCGCTCCACGATGTCGCTCACGCCCACCGCGTTGCCGGCGGCATCCGTTCGCAGTGCGATCGCCTTGTCGACGCTGATGCCGTCGACCTCCTTGGCCAGGCGCGCGAGTCCGGAGTTGGTTATCTGGGCCGAGTACGGGAGTGCCTTGTCGCCCCACTCCGCAACCAGGTCGGCGGCCGATCCACTCGACTCGACCAGGTACACGAGCTTGCCGGGAACGCCGCGGCCGCGGATCTTCCCCAGCACCGTCTGTTCGAAGCACTCCACGATGAGGTTGTCTGCGGTTGCCCAGGGCAGAATCTCCGCGGCGAAGAGCTCGTCGAGTGGCAGCCCGATCGATTCGAAGTAGGTGGCGTGCTTGATCTCGGCCACCATCCGCAACTGTCTGCCCTGGCTCGCCGCGGCTTCGTCGATGATTCCGAGCAGGTCGACCAGCCGCAGGATCGGCTCGGCTCCGTTGTACTGCACGTTGTCGCGCCGCACCTTCGGCAGCCGCTCATTCGCGCGCAGGGTCGAGAGTTCGTCCCAGGTGAAGTCCTCGGTGAACCAGCCGGTGAGCGTCGTGCCGTCGATGGTCTTGGTCGCTTTGCGCGACGCGAACTCGGGATGCTGGGCCACATCTGTCGTTCCAGAGATCTCGTTCTCGTGCCTGAGCACGAGCACACGGTCCTTCGTGGCCACGATGTCCGGTTCGACCGCATCGGCACCCTGGGCGAAGGCCAGTTCGTACGCGGACCGGGTGTGCTCGGGGCGGTACCCACTCGCACCACGGTGCCCGATCACCAACGGGCGGCCTGTGCGAGTCACGGCTCAAGCGTACGGCGGTTAGCATTTGTTCATGGCCGAGTGTTCGAACTGCGGAGCGACGCTCGACCCGGCCTGGAAATTCTGCATCCACTGCGGCACAGCCGTAGCGTCACAGGCCATCCCGAGCGCGATCCGACCGGATGCGCCGGTCGAGCAGAAGAAGCCCGGCCCGTCGCTCTTCACCACGCTCTCGATCCTCGCGATCCTGCTCGGGCTATTGATCGGGGCGGCCACCGTCGTCTTCATCATCACGCATGCCGGCTGACCGCCCCTGGCACGAGCCCACCAGGGACATCCCGCTGCGCTGGGGCACCTACCGCGGGCGCTGCCTCGCGGGTTTGCTGTTCATCGTGAGCGGGTCCCTGGCGCTACAGGGTGCCAACCCGCGCATCCTCTACCTCTTGCTGGCCGGCACCGTCTTCCACACCGTGGGCTGGGCGATCATGCCGTCGCAGGGCTGGCGTCGGCTCGTGGTGGCCGCGCCCAACATCGCGGTCACCTGGCTGCTGCTCACCGGCCCCCAGTCGGTGTGGATGCTGGCAGTGCCCTATCTCTCGTGGCTGCTGGTGAGGCAGCGTCCCCTGCGCAGTTACATCACGCTGCTGTTCGTGCTCTGCGCGAGCATCGTCACGGTGCAACTGCTGCACGAGTACGCCGCGATGCCGCTCGCGCTCGCGGTCAGCGCGGTCGTGCTCGCGGCATCCGCCTGGGTCGCCCGCCTCCTCGCCGCGACCGTCAGACCTGCCAGCCAATTTGCGGATGTCGTCGGGTAGCGTTGTAACCGAACTGCCCTCACCGGACAGAAGGAGAATCACCGTGGCCAATCCCGCGTTCAGGACAGCAGCATTCGGTCAGGCGCCCGCCCGCAAGGGCCAGCTGCAGCAGACGCTCTCCGCCGAGCAGCTCGACCAGCTCTACGGTCGCCCCGCCGCTGGACCGGTCGAGACCGACCGGATGAGCCTCGACGACGTGATCGTGAAGACCCTCGTCACGCTCGGCGTGCTTCTCGTTGGTGCGGTGATCGGTTTCAACCTCTACTTCCTCTACATCCCCTTCATTTTCGTGGGCTTCGCGCTGGCGATGGTCAACATCTTCAAGAAGCAGCCGTCCGCACCGCTGGTGCTCGCCTACGGCTTCGCCGAGGGCGTCTTCGTCGGCGGCCTCTCCCGGGTCGTCGAGTCCGTCTGGCCCGGCATCATCTACCAGGCGCTGCTCGGCACGGCGATCGTGTTCGGCATCACACTCGTGCTGTTCGCCACCGGCAAGGTGCGCGAGTCGAAGAGGGCCACCAAGGTCTTCCTCATCGCGATCAGTGCATACGCGCTGTTCTCACTGATCAACTTCGTGTTGCAGATCACCGGAATCAACAGCGACGCGTGGGGCCTGTACAGCGGCGTGATGTTGTTCGGAAAGATCCCGCTCGGACTGATCATCGGGCCGCTAGCAATCCTGCTCGCCGCATACTCGCTCGTCATGGACTTCTCCGCGATCCAGAACGGCATCGCCCAGGGCGCTCCGCGCAGGTGGGGGTGGCGGGGCGCGTTCGGGTTGACGGTCACGATCGTCTGGCTCTACGTCGAGATCCTGCGGCTGATCGGCATCGTGCGCAACTAGCTTTGCGGGCTGGCTCGAGAAACGTCGCAGCGCCCTCAACTCTGGGGCGGAAACTGCTCATGGGCACGGGGGTGCGGATCTCTGCGAGAATGACTCGTCTTCGCTCGCGCTCAATGACTCTGGGGCTTGATCACATGATGCCAACCCGTACTCGCACACGTCGTGACTTTGCGCAGCTTCTCGCCGCCGTTGCGCCGGGGGGTATCAACAAGTGAGGCGTGGGCAGTTCCGGCGCTGGGTGGCGGTCGGGGCGGCGTTGCCGCTGATCGTGGCGCCGGTGTTGGTTGCGGCTCCGGCGTCGGCTGATGATGTGTCGTCGGGGCTGTGGTACGTGGATGCGTTGCATATCAAGGATGCGCATGCGGCCGGGTTCACGGGTGCTGGGGTGACGGTCGCGATCATGGATGGGCCGGTGAATATGCAGGTTCCGACGTTGGTGGGATCGAACGTGCAGGTGCAGGAGCCGTCGGTGTGTCTGGATGATTCCGGCGCGCCGTTGCCGAGTACCTCGGTTGAGACGTCTGGGTCCACCAATGCGCTGCACGGCACGGATGTGGCTTCGGTGCTCAGCGGTACGGGGGCCGGGTATGACGGCGAGGCCGGTGTGGTGGGGGTGGCGCCGGGGGCGACGGTGCTGTTCTACGCGATGGCCTACGACACCGCCGATTCGCTGGCGTGCCCGCATGATGTTCCGGACCCGGGCTTCGAGGTCGAGGATGCGCTCGCCACTGACATCAACGACGCGATCGACAAGGGTGCCGACATCATCTCGATCTCGCTCGGCCTCAACGGCTCGGGGGCGTTGACGGATGCGATTGCGCGCGCACACCGTGAGGGTGTCGTGGTGCTCGGTGCTGTACCGAACGACCCTCTCGCTTTGGGCGGGATTGTGCCAGGGGCGATGAATGGGGTGGTCGCGGTCGTCGCCTCCGATTCAGCGGCGCAGGTCCTGACGCAGGCCCCCTGGGGGACTGTGGCGGGTCCGGGTGTGGGTATTTTGGGTCAGGGCGCGCCCGGGAGTGCCTGGACTGACCAGTACCTGAAGGAGGGCTCCTCCCTTGCGACGCCGATCGTGGCGGGGTTCCTGGCGATGGTGCTGCAGAAGTACCCGAAAGCCACCGGCAACCAACTCATCCAGACCCTCATTCACAACACCGGCGGCGGTAACCCCGACCTGGTGCACACCGACGAGCTTGGGTACGGGATTGCCTCGGCGACCGAGATGCTCGGGGTGGATCCCACCCAGTACCCCGACACCAACCCGCTGCTGACCGACGACAATTCCCCGAGCATCGAGGAGAGCACCCCCGGTGCAACACCGACCGCCACGGCAACCGACCCCGGCGAGAGCACGCCCGGATCCGGAAACCCTGTGGGCTTCCTCATCGTCGCCGGGATTGTCGGGCTGCTCGTAGTGATCGGCCTCATCGTACTCATCGTCATCCTCGCGACCCGCCGGTCGCGAACCCCAGGGCACAGCTAGAGGGTCGAACCGGCAAGCAACGAAAAGGCACTCGAGGCTTTGGTCTCGCCTGACCTCTGCTGCATTGGGGCAAGGTTTGCTCGGGTGACACCTGCGCGCCATGGCGCAAACTCGCCATAGTCGCGGCAGCAGTTCTCTGGGAAGCTGGGCGCAATTCGTCCGTCGTCTCCAATCCCCTGGGAGCGTCATGAGCCACACCCGCGAGCCCGCACGTTTCACTCGTAGCGCGAAAGCGCTCGCGGCCATCGCCGCCGGCGCGTTCCTCGCGCTTGCCATTGGAGTTGCGCCCGCGCAGGCGCTTGACGTCGGCGTTATCAGCGGAACTGTGACGATGGGCGGCTCGCCAGTCGTCGGCCTCGAGGTGGACGCGTCGCCCAGCGGCGCAGGCATTGGCTTCTCTGCCATCACCAACGCGCTGGGTTACTACGAGATCGACGCCCTGCCCAACGACACCTGGTCCATCAATCCAGACGACCCGGCCGACATCTACACGGCCACGTCAGTGCCGGTCGCACACATCACGGCCGGTACCCCCACCGCGACCCGTGACTTCACCCTTTCGCTCTGGACCACGGGCACCAGCACGGTGACCGGACTAGTGACGGATGCCACGACCCTCGCCGCGGTCACCACGGCTCACGTGGCGCTCGCCGGCAATGACGTGATGCGGCCCAACGAGGGCGATGTCGATGGCACCGCGACCTACACCTTCGGGGGCCTGCCGGCCGGAGGTTCGTCGCTGAGGGTCACCGCCTCCGGGTACGTGACGAAGTACGTGCCGTTCGTGATCGGCGACGACGCGCTGCTCGGCCTGGACGTGGCATTGACCCCGGCCAACAGCACCATCAACGGCACCGTCACGGACGGCAGTGCCACCGCGATCGTGGGTCTGAGCGTGACAGCCACCCTCAACGCTGACACAACCGTGCATTACTACGACATGACTGATATCACCGGCGCGTATTCCTTCCCGAGCATCGGTGCCGGCACCTACACGGTCACGATGGGCGGCGCCGGCACGGCCTGGCAGGCCGCGAGCCACAGCGTCGCGGTTGCGGCCAGTACGACGGCAACCTCGGACTTCACCCTTGCGCCACGGATCACCAGCTCGATCCTCGGCACGATCCACGATGGCGCAGCCGCCGGGATCGCCGACATCTGCGTGAACCTGTATGACGCGACGGGCGATGCGGTCGGCGGCACCGGGGTAGGCGTCGGGTCGGCGCCCGACGGCACCTACCAGATCTCGGACGTAGAGGCGGGCACCTACCGACTGCTGTTCTGGGACTGCGACTACAGCCGCGTCCCCGGCTACGCGACCACGTATTCGGGCGGTTCGACCTCGCTCGCTCATGCAACGACCCTGGTGGTCGCGAGCGGAGTCAACAGCGCTGGTAACGACATCACACTCGCGCCGGGCGGGGCGATCAGCGGCCACCTCGACCTGCAGACAGCGGATGGCACGGTCGAGTTCCCGACGGCGCACCAGTCGATCCCAACCGCGTTCCAGTTCGTGGACGGCGCGTGGCAGGAGTTCTTCAATCCCCACACGTACTACGGACCCGGCGGCGGCAACTACATCCTGCGCGGCCTCCCAGCCGGCACCTACCGCATGGGGTTCAGCGACAGCGCTACCGGCCCGTTCTCTTACGCACCCGAGTACTGGGACGACCACGCCACCATCGGCGGCGCCACGGATATCGCGGTGACTTCCGGCGTCGAGCACACCGGAATCAACGCTTCGGTGTCTGTGACTCGCCCGGCGCTCGATTCACTTGCCGTGCCCGACGCCGGGTTGCTTCCGCCGGAGGAGGACCACATCGCCGTGATCGGCGAAGCCGCGCAGGGCAGCACGATCGGCGTCGATGTCGGCGCCAACCTGGCTGGCCAGTGGGTGGCGGTCTGGGTGCACTCCACCCCCGTGCAACTCGGCGGCGGATGGCTGAAGGTGACCACGGCCGGCAAGGTCTTCGTGACTATCCCGGCCTCGATCGCCGCCGGCGTCCACACCATCGTGGCCCAGGGCGCAACGGACACCGTGATCGGCTGGGCTGCCCTTACCGTCGACCCGGCCACCGCCCTCGCCAAGACCGGAACGGACGTACAGCCCTGGCTCATCCCCGGCACGGCGCTGCTCCTGCTCCTGGGCGTCGCACTGACGGTCCGCCGCCGCCGCGCCCTCCCCTAACCCAGCACCCAGGGATGGCTGACTGCTATCCCTGCCGGTGCCCCTGACCCAGCGGGAATCGGACCGCCGATTTCTTGCGAGTTTTGAGGGTGTGTAACGACCACGCTTTTAGGTCGTTACACACCCTCAATGTCTGAGCAGGGAAAGCGGTGGTTCGATTCCCAGCGTCGCCGCTACTCCCATTCGATCGTCCCAGGCGGCTTACTCGTCACGTCAAGCACAACCCGGTTAACCCCGGCCACTTCGTTCGTGATCCGCGTCGAGATGCGGGCGAGCACCTCATACGGCAGGCGCGTCCAGTCGGCGGTCATCGCATCCTCGGATGACACCGGCCGCAGCACGATGGGGTGCCCGTAGGTGCGTCCGTCGCCCTGCACCCCAACCGAGCGCACGTCGGCCAGGAGCACGACGGGGCACTGCCAGATCTCGCCGTCGAGGCCGGCGGCGGTCAGCTCGGCGCGGGCGATGGCATCCGCTTTCCTCAGCAGGTCGAGGCGGTCACGGGTGACTTCACCGACGATGCGGATGCCGAGGCCGGGGCCCGGGAACGGCTGCCGTGCCACGATGACCTCCGGCAGGCCGAGTTCGCGGCCGATGGCCCGCACCTCGTCCTTGAACAGGGCGCGCAGCGGTTCAACGAGCTGGAACTGCAGGTCTTCGGGGAGCCCGCCGACGTTGTGGTGGCTCTTGATGTTGGCGGTGCCGGTGCCCCCGCCGCTCTCGACGACATCCGGGTAGAGGGTGCCCTGCACGAGGAAGTCGATCTTGTCGCCCTCGCCCTGCGCTTCCAATACCAGGGCTTCTGCAGCGTTCTCGAAGCTGCGGATGAACTCGCGGCCGATGATCTTGCGCTTGGCTTCCGGGTCGGTGACGCCGGCCAGCGCGTCGAGGAACTGGTCCACGGCGTCGACGGTCACAAGGCGCACGCCGGTGGAGGCGACGTAGTCCTCTTCGACCTGGCGGCGCTCATCCTGTCGCAGCAGGCCATGGTCGACGAAGATGCAGGTGAGCTGGTCGCCGACGGCCTTGTGCACGATCGCCGCGGCGACGGCCGAATCGACGCCGCCGGAGAGACCGCAGATCACTCGCGAGGTGCCGACCTGTTCGCGGATGCGGGCGACCTGCTCGTCGATGACGTTCGAGCTGTTCCAGTCGGCCGGGATGCCCGCCGCCGTGTGCAGGAAGTTCTCGAGCACGCGCTGCCCGAACTCCGAGTGCTTCACCTCCGGATGCCACTGCACGCCGTACAGCTTGCGGGAGTCCGAGGCGAATGCTGCCACCGGGGTCGAGCCGCTCGAGGCCAGCACGGTGAAGCCCTCCGGCGCCTTGGACACCGAGTCGCCGTGGCTCATCCACGTGGTCTGCTCAGTCGGCTGGTCGCCCAGCAGAGTTGAGGAGCCTGGTGCAAGAGTGATTGAGGTGGCGCCGTACTCGCGCAGGCCGGTGTTCGCGACCTCGCCGCCGAGCTGCTGGGCCATCACCTGGAAGCCGTAGCAGATGCCGAGCACCGGGATGCCGAGCTCCAGTATCCCTGGATCAAGCGTGGGCGACCCCGCCTCGTACACACTCGACGGGCCACCACTCAGCACGATCCCGCTCGGCTTCTTCGCGGCGACTTCGGCCGCGGTGATCGTGTGCGGCACGATCTCGGAGTAGACGTTCGCCTCGCGCACGCGCCGGGCGATCAGCTGGGCGTACTGCGCGCCGAAGTCGACGACCAGCACCGGGTTCTGCGACGTCT
>JBDUEC010000070.1:0-10642 GCA_040002655.1 Rhodoglobus sp.
CGAAATCGGTCGTTTTCGGATCGACCGTTAGGTGTCCTCCTTAAGCCCCTCTCGAAGAGCAGACCGATAGGTCTACTCTTCGAGCAGTCGACCGCACCAGCGGTTGCCCAAAGGAACGGAAGACATCATGAAACCTCGCGCTACTCGCGGGTCGGTTCTCCGGCTCACCGCGGCGACAGCAGTCGCTACCCTCGCCCTGGTGTTCGGAACGGCGACGGCTGCGTCGGCTAGCTCGCCGGGCGACCCACAGGCAACCGGCTGCGCCAATGGCGCTTCGACGATCTGGCAACACACCTGGTTGGGCTACGGCACCGTAGAGGTGCGGTACAGCCCGAGCTGTGGAACGAACTGGGTCCGGGTCTCGGGAGCGACCGGTCGCCCGTCTGAGGCCGGTATCTACTCAGGAGCCTCAGGATGGGTCTACAGCCCGTCCTACTTCAGCTCACCCTCGCAGTATTGGACGTGGATGGTCTCAGCTCCCGGGACCGCCTGCATCACCTTCTACGCAAAGCTCGTCGACGGTTCGGGCTCGCTCTTGAACACCGGCAACATCGTCCTCTGCTGACGGGAACGCGCGTCCACCATTGAAACATCGTCAAATTCGGGGGATACTGCCATCAGTACCCGACGAAGTTGGTTTTCACTGAACGAACTGAAGGGACATTTCAACAATGCAGACAGACAATGTCGCGGAGCGTCGGGTGCGCCGAGCGGGAATTCTGCTTTCAGCCCTTGTCGCAGGTGTGCTCCTGGGGGCAACTCCTCAAGTCGCCTCGGCTGGAGTCGCAAGCGGATCGACAGTCAATTGGGGTAGTACCTACGCCGCGTACTCGACCATCTCTACGGGGCCAGGCGTTGCCACCGCCCTGACGAGTACAGCCCGAACGTCTGGGTCCGCTCCGGCAGGCTGGGTCGGGGAACAAGTCAGGCTGCTCCGGTCAAACGGCTTCATCCAATGCGAGGGCACCTACGTCTACAACAGCTCCACTCTTGGCGCAGGCACGTACATGGGGATCTCGGGGTGCGGAACCTCCATAGCCGGCCTAGCGTGGTACAGCCGCGGCAACGCCACCGGCTGGAACGGCAGCAGCTACAACGGGACCGCTGTCCCGGCAAGTCCGAACCAGAACTCATAGGCAGGCAGATCATGAACAAGGCAGTCTCAATGGTCGGAACCGCTCTTGGCACCCTCGCGCTGCTCGGCATCGGGCTCGGGATTGGCAGCGCTGTTGCGGGTGAGCCAGCGGTGATCAAAGTGGTGAGCAAGGCGGTCGACAGGTACGAACTCAATGGTGATGGCGCGACCTTTGGCGTCAGCGGAGAGTCATCGGAGCCCTCGCTGATCGGGGTCTACGCCTCCAATGGCAAGCAGGGCTACGTCTGGAACACAGAACTCGACAAGGCGACCGGCGCGCCAAGCCAGTTCGCCTCTCCGGAAGAAGCTCTCGCTTGGCAGGCTGAGTCCGGCCGCGAGAACCGTTCGATTCCCGTGTACGAATCGGATGGCAAGACCGTCGTGGGCGAATTCGTGATTGTCGGCAGCGACGAACAGCAGATCGAAATCAGCAAATAGATTCGCCGGGGCGGTCCAGAACTTCCGGAGGTTTCGGTCACCGATTCAATCGGTCGAGAGTTTTACCTGGTGTGGCGTCAACCGCGACCCGCTATCACGAGAGCGTTGGCTGAGTCGCCAACTGATGGGCGATTTCGGTTCCGGATGTGCGCCGAGTCCGACGCAGAGTTGGCGCGGCCTACGTCTTGGGCTGGCTGGGTTCATTCGTCGGCGGCTCGGCCACAAGCGCGAGGAGCGACCGGGCGGACGCCTCGAAGGGTTCGACCGATTCGGCGGCTCGGCAAAGTACGTGCGCACCTTCGAGAACCGTGACAAACAAAGTGGCGAGGCTGTTTGCCGGGGCTTGCTCCATGCCAGCCGTGGTGAGGGCTGAACCGAGCTGGCTGGCCCAGGCTGTGAAAGCCTGGTTGGCGACTGCCCTGAGTTCCCTGTCGTTGCCCTGCGATCCAACCGTGACCGCGGCCACGGCGCAGCCACTCCCGCTGGCCGACTCTGCCACCACGGGGCGAATGGCTTCGACAAACTTCTCCGCCACGTCTCTCGGAGAGTCACCGGAGAGGGCGCTGAGGTGGTGAAGGACCTCTTGCCCGTTCAGTTCTGCCGCTTCGAGCGCGAGCTGGCGCTTGCCGCCCGGAAAGTGGTGATAGATGGCACCTCTCGCTACGCCGCTGTCGGCAACAATGTCAGTGAACGACATCCCTGACAAACCCTCGTGTCTCAGGGCATCAATGGCGGCGTCAACCATGCGATCCCGGGTGGGCTTTGGCATCGACAACCTCCACTTGACTAGTACGACCATCCTAGTCCACCATGAGTAGTCGTACGGACGTACTAGCGAGAGACTGGGAGCGATGGAAATCGGATCGCAACTCTCGAGGTTCAGTCGGTCGCCGGGGTTCGCCTCGTCCTGAAGACGAGACCCCACACCTGTGCACACACGTGCACACCAACAAAGGAGAGATCATGCCCATCACAGTGACAGCCCCCCGTGGTCAACTCACCCCCAACGGTGAGCACACGATCATGCCTCGCCTCATCGAGGCGCTGATCGATGTCAGCGGCGCACGCGGGAATGAATTTTTCACGTCGATCATCGGAGGCACTGTTCACCTTCTGGAACCCGCCGATATGTACGCCGGAGGGGTGAATAGGCCAGTCGTCATGATCGAATTGAAGCTTCCCAACATCGGGCTGAGCACCCTCGACTCGCGCGCGACGTTCATCGCAGAAGCGACCAGGATCGTTGAAGAACTCACCATCGACGGGCATCGCGCGGATGACACTTGGGTCAACATCCTCAACGCCCAGGACGGCGCCTGGGGAATCGGAGGCAGGCAATACACCGGAGACGGCCTGATCGCTGCCACGAGCGAGTCTTCCCACCGCGACTGATTCTCTCGCCCCGATCATCACACGTGGGCAAGCCCGGCGCAGGAGCCGCTGAGAGAGGCCGGGCATCGCCCGGTCTCTCTCCAACACTACGATCGCGGGGTGGCTGCGAGGCCGACCCGTCGTGAGCTTGAATGCGTCGTCAATAGACGTGGCACTTTTCGTTTCAGGACGACCCGAAGACGGCGAGACGACAGCGAAAAAGTTCGATGATTGCCGGCTCGTCGTCGTCGACCAGATCCATCGATACCGGTCGGCGATCGACCCGAGGAAGGATCAGATCCCGGCACAATTCGGCACCTTCAGCGACTGGGCTCTGTTGTCGAACCGGCTACCTCGCGAAGTAAAGTTGACTGACCTCGAGATCGGAGTAGCGATGACCAACGGTGATTGGTGGTTGGCCGCGTGACGCGGACGATCGCACGCCACAAGTGACTACTTACGTGCTCGTCCCCGGCGGCTGGCGCGGCGCCTGGACCTGGGATGCGGTCGTTTCGTTACTCGAGAGCGCCGGACATATCGCGCACCCCGTGACCCTAACCGGGCTCGGGCCGGGCGACGACCCGGAGGAGATCGCATCCGCCAACCTCGATACACACGCCGATGATGTGCTCCGCCTCATCACCAGCAACCACCTGACGGACGTCACCCTCGTCGGTCACAGCTACGGCGGCATGGTTGTCTCGGTCGTCGCTGACCGGGCCGGCGGCCGGGTGTCACGAGTGGTGCACCTAGACGCGTACGTTCCCCTCGATGGCGAGTCGTGCTGGTCCGCGACTAACGACACCTTCCGAGCGATCTTCGCCGCTGGCGCCGCTGAAAACGGCTACACCGTGCGTCATCCACGCCGAGACGCAGACCCGCGCACCCGGCCACACCCATTAGCCGCCTTCATGCAAGCGGCCAGACTCACCGGCGCCGTGGACGAAGTTCCGCGACGTGATTTCGTGTATTGCTCGGGGTGGGCCGACACACCCTTCACCGAGTTGCGCGATCGCCTCCGCGACGATCCGAACTGGACCGTACACGACATACCAACGGGCCACGACGTGGCAAACCTGGCGCCGGAAGCGGTCGCCGCGATCCTGCTCAACGGAACGGCCAACGACTCACACTAGGCAGGGTTGAAAGACGCAGCGCACCGTGAGAGGCACGGGCCGCAGCACGGCCGCTGCGACCGCGGTCCGGGTCACATTGGACCCGTAGAGTCGGTTCTGCCCCATAGGGTGCTCCTTCGTTCGTGGAGCATCCGGCCATGCCTTTCCCGTCGAGGCCCTCAAGTGCAGCCCACACCTAGCGCATGTCGGGCCCGGCGAATACTGTCGAAACCACGATGAGGATTCCCGCGATCGGCTTCGGCCTCCTGGCTTCGGCCTTCAGTCCGCTGCTGGTCGTGCTCGTACTGGTGGCGCAACCACTGCCGGGATGGTGGTGGAATGCGGCGCTCGCTGTGCTCTTCGCGCTGCCCGTTCTGCTGCTCGTGGCCGTGGCATCCGCTTCGAAGACGCTGCCGGTGACGAGGGTCGAGTTCACGACCTCGACCCCGCGCGACATCGACGTGGTCTCGTTCATGGCCTCATTCGTCGTGCCGATCGCGATCGCGCTGTTCGCGCCCGACCCGTTGCGCTGGGTTGCGATGCTCGTGTTGCTGGTGATTCTGGTTGCCATCTACCTGGGCGCGCAGCTGTACTACCTGAACCCCCTGCTCGCGCTCGCCGGCTTCCGGCTGTACCAGGTCGTCGACACAGGCGGAACGACCGTCTGGGTGCTCACCCGCAGGCGCACCCTTCCACATCCCGGCTCGATCGACGCCCGTCGCATCGCCGGCACCGTGTACCTCGAGATCGGTCGCGTATGAATCCCGACGACGTGCGCGCGTCCCTGCTCGCCACCATCGACGCCATCGAAGCGGATGCCGCATCCGCCAACTTCCTGGCCCGTGGCAGCGACCTCGGCTCGAGCGACGTCACGTCCATCGACTTCGAGCGGGGTGTCTCCGCCGAGATCGCGTCTGACGTGCTCGAGTTCGCCCGCACCATCGCCGACCGCGAATGGATCCCGTACGACCCCTCCTTCCAGCTCGCAGGCAACCAGGCCCTCGTCGATGAGCTCGACCAGGTGCCCGAGCTCGCCCGCATCCACGCCGCGGTGTCTGCGGGGCGCAGCCCGCTCGACTCCGGCAGCGACGAGCCGGTGGTTGCCATGGTCCACCGCGTCGGGGTGACCGCCGCACGGTCGGTGACCGCCTACCGCGTCAAGGGGCCGGGCATCGCCACCCGGCGGCCACGGGGCATCCGCTTGTTCATTCCCCGCGACGGAGTCTTCGAGCGGATTGAGAAGGAGGTGCTGTACTACGAGCCGCGCTTCGACGCCCTCGTCGTGGGCGGGCACGTGCTCGTCACCGCGATCACCACCCTGCAGCGCTCGCTGGGCTCGGGGGAGCGCGCCCGCACGCTCGCCGCGAAGACCTTCTCGCGCGCCACGGCGAAGATCGCGATCGACGGCCTCGACGACCTCACGGATGCCGTGGCGACCGACCCGGCGATGGTCGCGAAGATGGCGCAGCTGGCCCGGCTGCTCGACGCGGAGCCCGAGTACGCGGAGTACCTCACCACCCCGAAGCTGCTCGCGTTCCTCGACCAGAACCCCCAGATTCCGATCACGGTGGTTGGCTCCGGCGACGAGCGGAGGCTAGTGTTCGAGGCCAGCCCGCAGAAGCGCTACCTGATCCCGAAGGCGCTCGCGGATGACTACCTGCGCTCCGACCTGTCAGACCGCCGCTACGAGGCGGGCAGCAAGCACCGCCTGGACTGAGTGGCCGTCGAGCGCGCGCTACTATCCGAACATGAGCGGCGACGACCACGACCAGGCGCACGCCGCGAAGGCGTCCCGGCGCGCGTTCCTGAAGACCTCGGGCGCTGCGGCAGTGGGCGGTTTCGCAGTGGGCGGAGCGGTCGTCGGTGGCATCCAAGCGGCGACCACCGCGGGCGGCAATCCGCCCGGGTACGACCCTCTCGATGCGCGCAGTGAGCCCGGCTTCGACCACGTCGTCGTGCTGATGTTCGAGAACCGGTCGTTCGACAACATTCTCGGGTTCCTGTACGAGAACGACGAGCTGCCGAAGAACACCGCGTTCGATGGGCTGAACCAGGGCAGCTACTCCAACACCGCGCCGGACGGGACCGTCGTGGCGGCGCATCCATACATCGGGTCGACCGACGAGATCATGCGGCACCCCCAGCCGGACCCGGGCGAGCACTATCCCCACGTGAACACGCAGCTGTACAACATCGTCGACCCGGCGACCAACGCCGACCTGCACCTGCATCCGCTCGAAGCACCATACAACGCGCCCGACGGCGCCGATGAGCCCGACATGTCGGGGTTCATCACCGACTACATCGTCAACTTCAAGGAGATCAAACACGGAACGGACCCCACGTTCGAGCAGTACCGGGTCGCCATGGGCGGTTTCACGCCGCAGATGCTGCCGGTGTTCTCGGCGATCGCGAAGGGTTTCGCGGTGTACGACGCGTGGTTCGCCGGTGTGCCGTCGCAGACATTCTGCAACCGCAGCTTCTTTCACGCGGGCACCTCGCACGGCTTTGTGACCAACAAGGATCACGGCGGCTACGAGAAGTGGCTGAACGCCCCAGCAACCCCAACCGTCTTCAACCGGCTGGAGGAGGCCGGGCGCACCTGGCGGGTGTACTACGACGCCGCCCAGATGGTCTCGTTCACCGGGATGCTGCACGCCGCGGTGCTCGAGCCGTACTGGAAGACCAACTTTCGCAGCATGGAGCAGTTCCACGATGACGTCGCCAATGGCACCCTGCCCGACTACGCGTTCATCGAGCCGCGCATGATCTTCAACCACAACGACATGCACCCGCCGTTCGGAACGCTGCGCGAAGGGGAGTACGACGGCACGCCGGTCTACAACAGCGCGCTCTCCGATGTGCGCGCGGGCGAGGCCCTGCTGCACTCTGTGTACACCTCGCTCAAGGAGGCGAAGTCGCCGAAGGGCTCGAACGCGATGAACACCGCGTTCCTCATCACCTTCGACGAGCACGGCGGCACCTTCGACCACGTGCCGCCGCCCAGCGGAATCCCCCCGACGCTCGGCGCGCCGCAGGGCGAGATGGGCTTCGCGTTCGACCGGTTGGGATGCCGCGTGCCCGCGATCCTCGTCAGCGCGTACACCGCCGCGAACAGTGTGATCCACGACGAGATGCACCACAGCTCTCTCATCGCCACCCTGAACCGGCTGCACGGACTCGAGCCGCTCACCCGCCGTGACGCCACCGGCAACAACCTGTTCAACGCCGTCAACCTCACGGTGCCGCGCCAGCCGACCGAGTGGCCCACCACGCACCCGGCCTACGTGCCATCCAACCCCGAGGCAGTGCCCGAGCCGGATCCGCTGCACAAGAACCGGCCGCTGAGCGCTCCCGCGCAGGGCCTGCTCGGGCTGCTCCTGGCCAAGTACTCACCCACCACCGAGCAGCCGGCAACCTACGGCGAGGCGTTCGACGCCCTGACCCGGAACGGTAAGGGTCTGTTCGGTCTTCGCGACTAGCTCGCTCACACCCGACACTCACCGTTCTTTCACGAAGTGTCGATCTGCGTTTGGCAGTATGGCGGAATGTTCCGGCAGCATCCCCTCGTGAGTGTTGTGACTCTCGCGTACCTGGCGGTCGTCGGCTGGCTCACTCTCACCCCCACGATCAACACTCCGCAGGCCTCTTGGTTGTGGTGGATCTACCGCGACATCGAGCGGTGGGGGCCGACCTCGTGGGTGACGTTCCTGGGCGTCGAGTTCATCGCCAATATCCTGATGTTCGTTCCCGTCGGCGTGTTCTTCGTGCTTCTGCTGGGGCGTTCCCGCTGGTGGGCGGCGATCATCTTCGGTGTGATCGGATCGTGCTGGATCGAGCTCGCCCAGTATCTGTGGCTGCCCGAGCGCACCGCAGATGCGCGCGACGTGCTCTCGAACGGCATCGGGATCGTCATCGGCGTGCTCGTGGCCGAGCTCGTCACCTGGCCCGCACTCCGTCGGCGTGCCAGCGCCGCCGATGCGCGGCCCACGGTGCAGCCCATTCCCGTGCGCTGATCGACTCACGGGGCGTTCTGGCCGCCTGCACATGGATCTCCCAGACTGGTACGTCACGATTAGGTGACAGATCAACCGATGGTGTGAGCCTCACTGGTGCGAATACACCGCCAGGGCCGAGTCCCACCTAGCCATCCGCCCCGCAAAGCGCAGGGCCTGTACCAGACCGATGACGTGCGCCTAGCCCACGCCGTCAGCGCGCCCGGATGGCGCGTTAGCCCGGAGAACCCCTGTGCCCGCTTACCTTCCTACGTCCGTGCTGCGCCCGGAATCCGTACCCCAACCCCATGGCTTTCTCAACTTCAGCCGCCGATCCCTCGGCATTGGCGCGATTGCCGCCTGCATGACGTTGATGAGCATCCCCGCCCTGCCCGCGACCGCGGACATCGTCGAGACCCAGGTGAAGGTGATCAACCTGCAGACCTTCGCGACCCCAGCCGCCGTGATCACGCCGGCGGTCATCCGCGATTCCTTCGCCACCAGCGCCTACTCGGTCATTCAGTGGCCGGTAACCTCCACCACCACGATCGGCGACCAGTACGGGCCGCGCTCCTGCGCTGGCTGCACGCCCTTCCATCACGGCGTCGACTTCAACCCGGGCGCGGGTTACCCGGTGCAGGCCATCGCGGATGGCGTGGTCACCGAGGTCGGCAACCCCAACGGCGAGCTCGGCGTCTACGCGATCATCGCCCACGTGATCGACGGGCAGACCGTCAGCAGCATCTACGGACACATGGAACTCGGCTCGATGACGCTCTCGGTCGGTGACACGATCACCCGCGGCCAAGTCATCGGACTCGTCGGCGACACCGGCCAGAGCACCGGCCCGCACCTGCACTTCGGCATCATGATCGGCACCGAAACCGTCGACCCGCTGGCCTGGATCGAAGCCAACGCCAACGCCTGAGTGGCAACCTCGGAGACACGCTCCCGGAAGCCGCCGCATGCGCCCCGACGCGGATAGCCTCGAGCAGTGAGCGACGATCCGTACGGTAGTGATGTGCTCGCCGGGTTCACGCACCGGCAGGTAGCAAAACCCGCCCAGGTGGTCGCCGCCGAGCTCGACCTGGTGCTCGAGGATGCCGCGTCCGGTTTTGTCGGCGCAATCACCCGCATCGACCGGTCGTTCGTCGAACTCGAGGACAGGCACGGCAAGTCGCGCACCTTCCCCTTCGACGCAGACCTGTTGCTCGATGGCGAGCGGGTCAGGCTCTCAGCGCCCACACTCGCGCGCGGCGCCACGGCCCGCACGGCGAGCGGCTCGTTCGCGGTGGCGGATGCCCGGGCTCGCGTCGCCCTGCCGAGTCGCATCTTCGTGGAGGGCAGACACGATGCTGAGCTCGTCGAACGGGTCTGGGGCGACGACCTGCGCGTCGAGGGAGTCGTTGTCGAGTACCTCGAGGGCGTGGACCTGCTCGAGGGGGTGCTGCGCGACTTTCGTCCAGCCGCCGGGCGGCGGGTCGGGGTGCTCGTGGACCACCTCGTTCCGGCCTCCAAGGAGAGCCGCATTGCCGAGGCGGTGGCGCGCGGGCCGTTCGGAGCGCACGTGCTCGTGGTGGGGCATCCGTTTGTGGATGTCTGGCAGGCCGTGAAGCCGGAACGCCTGGGCATGGCCGCGTGGCCCGTGATCCCTCGCGAGGTCGAGTGGAAGCACGGGGTGTGCGCGGCGCTCGGCTGGCCGCACGCCGACCAGACGGACATCGCCGCGGCCTGGCAGCGCATCCTCTCCCGGGTGAGGTCATTTGCCGACCTCGAGCCGGCCCTGCTCGGCCGGGTGGAGCAGCTCATCGACTTCGTCACGACCCCGGTCTCTTCGTAGTTTCTCAGCCTTCTCCGGGGACTCCCACCGGGTGTACAGGTTGGTCGTTCTACCGTTGAGAAGGTGGAAGACAATCTCGCTGAGCCCCTGGTTGCCCTTCCGCGCGGGCGCCAATTCGCCCTCACCTGGAGCATCCCCGACAACTTCGGCGGCATGACCGGTGCCATGCTGCATCGATCGCGCGCCTTTCGGCGCTTGGGTGAACGCCCGGTCGACATCCTCACCTTCGACGCCCGCACCGACTACCCAGACGTCGCAAAACGCCTCGTCGACTCGGGCGAACTCATCGACGGAATGAGCCTGCTCAACCTCTGGGACTGGATGCGCGACTACACGCTCCCCACGGAGCTCGCGGGCACACTCGACCTTGAGAAGCACGCATTCGATCCCCTCGGGTCAGACCCGGCCTACAGTTCGGGCATGCGCGGCGACGTCGAACTGACCCGCACCCGTTACGCACTCGACGGCACGACAGCGCTGCAGGTCGACTACTACCGAACCGACGGCACCCTTCTGCTCTCTGACCGCAGGGATGTGCGCGTGCCCGGCGCGCTGGGTGGGCGGTCGGTGGTTCTCTGCGACGCTACGGGCAAGCCGTTCCGTTCCTGGGGGAGCATCTGGGCGTTCTACCGGCTATGGCTCGACCTCCTGCGTGACCGCGAGCCGTCGTTCATGGTGGTCGACAGTAAGACTGTCGCGAACTTCATGATGACCTACCGGCGCAAGCGTGCGGTGACAATGCACGTGG
>JBDUEC010000071.1:0-10566 GCA_040002655.1 Rhodoglobus sp.
CACCACCAGGATGTCGTGGGTCGATCGCGCGGCCATCTCCGCCGTGAACGGCCCGTCGGCCACTCCGACCCGCGTGCCATGGATGCCGAGATCTTCGAGCACCCCCAGCAACGCGAGCGCGGCGGGCTTCTCACCGCCGTAGAAGCGCGCAGGGCCGCGGCTGCGGATCGCGCAGACCCCCGGACGCAGCACCTGCACCCCTGATGCCAGCGACTCCACTGCCTCGATGACCGGCTCGAACGCGCGGTGGTCGAGGGAGGCGTCGTAGGGCAGCACGATGAGCCCGGTGCAGCGGGACTGGGCCTCGCGCACCCGGATGCCGCGGCTCACCCCCTCGCGCCGTGCAGCGGCAGAGCACGCGAACACCTGCCCCTTCTCGATGAGGGCGATCGGGGCATCGTCGGGGAGCCCGTGTGCCTGCCTGGACGCCGTTATCGGCCAGTCCGGGCACCACAGCAGCAGGGTGCGGGTGGGGGCCGGGAGCGTCATCCTGCGGCCTCGTGGAGCATGGGGCGCTGGGTCGACTCGCGCAACTGTTCTGCGCTGTCTGGCAGCCACATCCGGGCGCTCCTGGGCCTGCCGCCGAGGCGGCTGGTGACCGTGACGGTGGCCTGGCGGGCGCTCAGGTAGCCGTGGCCATCGCCAATGCCGCTCCACTCGCTCTGGGAGATGCTGAGCATCGCCTCGCTCTGCGGCCACGGCCCGAGCACGATGAGGGTGGCTCCGCGCTGCCGCAGGCGGGCGGAAAGACGTGCCACGCTCGAATCGTTGGCCCGGCTCGGCGGTTTGGTGACGACGACGCCCATCACGTCGGCGATCGCGGCGGTCACTGCGAGCCACTGGTCGCCGGGCTCCGGCACCAGCACCAGCCGCTCAAGGTCGATGCCGAAACGCTCTGCCGCCTCGATTCCGAACTCCGGGATGCCCACCACCCCGCACCAGGAACCCGCCGCAGACGGGCCGGCCAGCAGCGTCATGACCAGGGTGGTCGAGTTGTCGACGGAGTAGGTGGCGCCCTCCTTCAGCCCGCCACCGGGAAGCAGGCCGGCGATGGCCGGATGGGTCGGGATGCTGCGGGTGTCGAGCTTCGTCGCCTGCATGCTCGTGATGCGGGCCTGCAGGTCGCGCACGCGCTCCAGCGAGGGAGCTCGCTCCGCCAATACCGCCGCTGCAGGGGACACCTGTCCATGTTCGAACATATGTTCGATTGTGTCAATTGCCGGCGACATCCACCGGCGTGTCGTTCTGCTGTTCTGGCCGCCAGTCGCGGATATCCGAGCCGCACGCCGCACAGGCGGCCCACACCCCGAACCCGCGGTGAATCTCCGAAGTTGGCGGCGCCGACTCACACGCCGGCCACGGGATGATGCCTTAGAAGTTGGTCCAGCTGAGCGGGCCGTTAGAGCCGAGAAGCAGCACGAGGCTCACCACGACGACCGCAATCACGAGCACGATGCCGATGGCGCCAAGAATCTTGCCGAGCGCGCGGTTTCGCCTCAAGGCGAGAATTCCGAAGATAATGGCGAGCACGACGCAGACCGGAACCACCAGGAACAGCGAGAACAGCAGCACGTACGCGGTAGTGGCCACCGCCTCGCTGCCGTTCTTGCCCTCGCCGAGCAGGGCAAACAGCAGCCCGAGACCGGTCATCACCGGCGGGATCAGCCCGAAGATCAGCGCCCACAACCCGAAGCGGATGCCCCGCTTTGGCTCGGCAACAACGGGAACGGCGGAGTCGGCTGTCGTCATGCGAATACGGTACCGGTTGCGAGGCAGGGAACAGCACGATTCTCGGACGTGTTTTTACCGGAATCGAGGTCGCCGGTTCCTGACATGCTGGGCGCATGACCATCGAGGTGACCTGGGCCGAGGCGGTGGCCCGGCGGCTTGAGCGCCACGGGCTGGGGACGCCGTTCGCGGATGTTGCGGCCGCGGCATCCGCTGTCTGCGGGGTTCATGCGCAGGTCATGTCGGCGGCTGAGGTCTCGCTGGGGTTGCGCGTGGCCGGCGCCACCGCAGCGGACGTACAGTCCGCGATCGGGAGCGGCGAGCTGGTGAAGACCTACGGGCCGCGCGGCACGGTGCACCTGCTCACCGCCGCGGACCTGCCGATGTGGGTGGGCGCGCTGTCGGAGCTCCCGTTCCACAGCGGGTTTGCCGAGGGGGTGCGGCTGAGCCCGGAGCAGACCGATGCCGTGGTCGCCGCGATCGCGGACGCGGTGGCCGGGCATCCGCTCACCATCGACGAACTTGACACCGAGGTCGCCCGCCGCGCCGGAAGCTGGGCGGCGGACCCGGTGATGCCCGCATTCAACACGCTCTGGCCACGCTGGCGCCAGGCGATCACGACCGCGGCCAACCGCGGCGCAGTCGCCTTCGGCCCGAACCGGGGTCGCAACGTCACGTACGCCGCACCGCCCGCCTTCGAACCGCTGGCAGCGGATGCCGCCCTCGACGCCCTGCTGCGCGCGTACCTGCACGCCTACGGGCCCGCCACACCCGCCCAGTTCGCCCAGTGGCTGGCCGCGCCGCGGGCGTTCGTGGAGCCGCTGTTCGCCGCGATGGACCAGGTCACCCTCGCCGGGGTTCCCGCCTGGGTAGCGCCGGGAGACACCGTCTTCGCGGCCCCGGCACCGCCCGCCGTGCTGCTCCTGCCCTACTTCGACGCCTACGTGGTGGGCTCCCAGCCGCGCGAATTGCTGTTCCCCGGCCCGATGTTCGAGCGTGCCCTTGGGCGCGGCCAGGCCGGGGTCTTCCCCGTGGTGCTCGTGGATGGCGTGGTTGCCGGCATCTGGCACTCGCGGCGCGCAGGCAAGCGGCTGTCGATCACGGTGGAGGGTACGGCGCCCCGAGAAGCCGTGCGAATCGAGGCAGATCGGATCGGCGCAATCCTCGGAATGGCCCCAGCGGTCACGTTCGGCCCGATCACCGTCGGCCCGCACGCGTAGGTCGCGTTACGCCCCTAAGTCAGGACGCGAGGCCCGCGGAGGCCAGGAACGCGTCCGTCTCGGCCGCAGTGGGGGAGTCCGCCGGCCCGTGCCGCGTCACGGCGATGGCGGCGACGGCATTGGCGCGGCGGGCGGCATCCGCCGGGCTGAGGCCGGTCGCGAGGGCCGCGATGAAGCCGCCCACGTGTGCGTCGCCGGCGCCGTTGAGGTCGACCGCCTCGACTGCGAAGCCGGGGATGATCTGCGGCATCGGATCGGCGAGGATGCACCCGCCGGCACCCAGCCGTACGATCGCGCCGCGCCGCACCCGGGTCGCGAGTACGGCCGCCGCCTCGAGCGCGTCATCGATGCCGGTGGCGAGGGTGGCCTCGCGCGCGTTGCCGCTCCACCAGTCGATGGCGAGATCGCCGGTGTCGGGACCGAGCGGCCCCGGATCGTAGAACACGGTGCCCGGCAGCGCGAGCGACAGGATCGCCTCGCGGTTCACCGGATGCAACAGCCCGTACCCCGAGATGTGAATCGCGTCATCGGGCCGGAACGCGAACGAGCCGAACGCGAGCTGCCCCTCCGCGCCGACGGAGGTGACGAAGGTGCGCTCGGCGGTCGCGTCGACCAACGCTACGTCGAAGCCCGTGTCGCGGTCGGGCACGGGGGAGAGGGCGACCCCGATGCCCTCGCGTCCCAGAGCCTGTCGAGCCAGGTCGCCGAACGGTCCGGTGCCATGGGCGCCCGCATAGACCGTGGGGAGTCCCTGCCGGGCAGCCGCGACGAGCGTGTTGAACGCGCCACCGGGGGTGATGGATGCCGAGTCGGCGATCACGTCCGATCCGTGCTCGGGCAGGGCGTCGATGCGCATCACGAGGTCGATCACCACGTTGCCGAGGCTGACCAGCCGCGCGACGGTCATCGCAGGGCGAGCAGGTCCGCGGCCAGCGGTGCCAGGTCCAGCTGGTTCACCGAACGCACGGTGTCGATCGCGTCGCTCGGCCACGAGGCGCCGCACGCACCCGCCACCGCGCCGACCATCGCGGCGATGGTGTCGCTGTCGCCGCCAAGGGATGCCGCGGCACAGACCGCCTCCCACGGGTCGCTGTACGTGGCCAGTAGCGCGAATGCCGCTGGCACGGACTCCTGGGTGGCGAGGCTCGTTCCCACCAGCTCGTAGATCGCGGTCTGGTGGTGCAGGGTGACCACCCACTGGATGCGCGCCGCGACATCCGCCGCAGCGACCCAATGTCCACGCCGGCTGCCGAGTGAAGCCGCCTCGATCGCCACGATCGTGGCCTCGAAAATGGATGCCCCATCGATCCCTGCGGAGACGGCGGCAGCAACCGCCGACGCGCCCGCAATCGCGACTCCCGTGTTGTGGGTGGCCCGGCTGGCCTCCACCACACGCTCCACCAGGTCGGGGATGTAGTTGGAACTCATCACTATGCCCACCGGCGTCACGCGCATCGCGGCGCCGTTCGTGGTGCCGTAGCGGCCTGCCTCGTCCAGGGGAGTGCCTGCCAGTAGGGCGGTGATCGCGGCTTTCGTGGATGGCCCGAGCAGGTCGAGCGAGCCGCGCGCACGCATGTCGTTCTCCCACGCCACCAGTTCGGCAGCGAACGCGGCGCCGTCGATTCGACCCGTGTGGGCAACCAGATGGTGCGCGAGCAGCACCGCCTGCTCGGTGTCATCGGTGACCGATCCGGCAGGCAATCCAGCAGCAAGCGGATGATCCGGCGCGGCGGCCTCGAACCCGCTGATCCCGTCGTACTTGGCGACGATCGCATCCCGCGACATCATCTGCGTCGGCATGCCGAGCGCATCGCCGATCGCGAGTCCGTAGAGTGCGCCGGTCGCCCGGTCCAGAGCGGTCACAGCGAGGCGAGCACCGCATCGACCGTGGTGATCTCGATGAGCGGCGCGTAGAGCGCCATCGCATCGAGGGCACGCTGGTGGTCGGTGTCACTGAGGCCCGCGCAGGCGTCGGCCACGACCCGAACGTGGATTCCGGCATCCGCTGCGACCAGGGCCGTGGAGATCACGCAGCAGTCGGTCGAGACACCGGTGAGCACGATCTCGTAGGAGGTGCCAATGGTGGCGTGAAAGTCGGCGTCCCACTTGCCGAAGGTGCGCCGGGTGATCGTGGTCTTCGCATCCGCGAATTCGGCGGTCAGTTCGTAGAGCGGATCGGTGTGCGGCACCATCGCGAACGACCACTGCTCGTAGTACGGCACCCAGGCACCCACGGGCTTGGGCGGGGCTACGAACCTGGTAAAGACCTCGCGGTCACCGAATGCGGGCCGCAACCGCTGGATGCCGGCGGAGGCCTGCGCGTACTTCGGCGTGAACCACTGGCTCGTCGACTCACCGAAGATGTTCTGCATGTCGATGGCGACGAGCCAGGGCTCATCCTTCGCGGTCATGGCTACTTGAGAGCTTCCTGGCGGCGGATGGATGCCCGGCCGAAGATCAGGTAGCCGAAGAAGCCGATCACCAGCGCGAACAGCACGCCGAGGTTGGCGTAGGACCAGTCAGCAGCAAGCGGACCGAGCAGGTAGCCCTGCCAGGTTAGCCATGGGGCCGCGTCGGGATAGGGCGTCGTTACGAAGCCCCAACCGATCGCCGTGCCGAGGATCACCAGGACTACCGAGAGCCAGCGCACGCTGCCGTAGCGTCCCTTGGAGGTGAGAAGATCGGCCGCGCTGTAGTCCTCCTTACGCAGGAGAACGTCCGCGAGGAAGATTCCGCACCAGACGGCAACGGGCACCCCGAGGGTGATCAGGAAACCCTGGAATGGCACGAAGAAGTCCTGTGCTACGAAGACCACGTAGATGGAACCGAGGATCATCAGTACGCCATCGATGCCCGCTGCGACCGGCCGCTTCACCTTGAGCCCGACGTTCAACAGCGCGAGGCCGGAGGAGTAGATGTCGAGCACGGCGCCACCGATCAGGCCGAGGATCGCAACGATCACGAACGGGATGAGGAACCAGATCGGCAGGATCGTGGAGAGCGCGCCGATCGGGTCGGCAGCGATCGCCGAGCTCAGTTCTGGGGAAGAGCCAGCCAGCAGCAGGCCGAAGCCGAGCAGGATGATGGGGCCAAGGGAAGCGCCGACTGTCGTCCAGCCGATCACACCCCTGCTCGACGCCGTGCGGGGCAGGTAGCGGGAGTAGTCGGCGCCCGCGTTCACCCAACCGAGGCCGAAGCCAGTCATCATGAAGACGAGCGCGCCGATGACTGCGGGGAGCGCCCCGGCGGGCAGGGCAGCGACCGTAGCGAAGTCGATCTTCTGCGCCACCAGAATGATGTAAACGATCGTCAGCACCGCGGTGATGATCGTGATCCACTGCTGCAGCTTGATGATCAGGTCGAAGCCGATCACTCCGGCACCGATGGTGAGTGCGACAACGACTATGAGGGCAACAACCTTGGTGACAGTGCCACCGTCCCAGCCGAGCGTCGCGAACACAGTCGACGTGGCCAGCACTGCGAGCGAGATGAGTACCGTCTCCCAGCCCACCGTGAGAATCCACGAGATGAACGAGGGGAGGCGGTTGCCGTTGACGCCGAACGCGGCCCGGCTAAGGGTCATGGTGGGCGCGTTGCCCCGCTTGCCCGCCAGGGAGATGAAGCCCACCAGCAGGAACGAGATGACGATGCCGACGAGTCCGACGATGGTGGCTTGCCAGAACGAGATGCCGAAGCCGAGCAGGAACGCCCCATAGGCAACGCCGAAGACGGACACGTTGGATGCGAACCACGGCCAGAACAGGTCGCGCGGCTTGCCCTTGCGCTCGCTCTCCTGGATCGTGTTGATGCCGTTCAGTTCGACATCGAGCGTCTTCTTCGTTGAGACCTCAGTGGATGACACGGTCGATCCTTTCGGGGAAACGTGGGCGGGTCTGGCTAGACGGTATGACCCGTTGCTCTGCGGTGTCAACGGTATCGCCGGTGCCCTGCCGCCGGATAGCGACCCGCCCACACAACACCCCGGAATGCAACCCCCCGCAAGTGACTTGGCCTGCCGCAAACCCCGACTTAGCGTGGAAGAACCATACGAAACGCAAGGAGAGACGGATGCCCCAGGTAATCGAGACAGTGGACGTGGACGTTCCGGTCGGCACGGCCTACAACCAGTGGACCCAGTTCGAGGAGTTCCCCAAGTTCCTCAGCTTTGTGGAGTCGATCACACAGTCAGACGACACCCATATGCACTGGAAGATCAACATCGGCGGAGCGGCGCGGGAGTTCGACGCCGTGGTCACCGAGCAGATTCCGGATGACCGGGTCGCCTGGACCTCGACGGGTGGCGAAGTCGATCACGCCGGCGTCGTGACGTTCCACAAGCTCAGTGACACCAGCTCGAGGGTCGCCGTGCAGATCGACTGGGTCGCCGCCGGGTTCCTCGAGACTTTGGGTGCTGCGCTCGGCGTGGACAACGCCGCGGTCAAGCGTGAGTTGCAGGGGTTCAAGACCTACATCGAGTCGCAGGGAGTCGCGGACGGCGCGTGGCGCGGCTCGGTCGACAACACCAAGCCTTGACCAGTTGGCGGGAATCCGGCGCACGCACTCGCGGTTGCCATGAACATGAGTGCTGAGATCCCCGCCGACTTCGTCCACCTGCTCACTGAGCCCAACTTCGGGTCGCTGGGTACCATCCGCCCGGATGACACCGTGCAGGTGAGCCCGATGTGGTTCCAATACGACGGCGAGGTCATCCGCTTCACGCACACGACGAAGCGTGCCAAGTACCGCAACCTGCAGCACAACCCGTCGATGAGCCTCGCCGTGATGAACCCGGCAGAGCCTACGAGCTATCTCGAGGTGCGCGGCAAGCTGATTGACATCCAGCCCGACCCCGAGGGCGCTTTCTACGTTGTGCTCGGCATGCGGTACGGCAACCCAGGGCAGAGGCCTCCGCGCGACTCCGCGGATCGCGTAATCCTGGTCATGAGCGTGGAGAAGACCGCCTCGCAGTAGGTCAACTGTGCAGCCTGATGAGCGCTTCTGCCGCGAGTTCGGCGGCGGCGAGTGACCACAGCTTCGGCTTGGTGTCTTCGGCGATCCGATCGAACAGGTTGGGCACCGCGTAGACGTCCATGGGTCGGCCGCAGTAGTGGAGCATCGTGTTGGCGCTGTGGTAGCGCACGAGATAGTCCTTGTCGGTCATGCCCTGCGCAACCGCGGTGATCAGTTCGGCGGTCGGGGCGAACGTCGCGAGGGCACGGGCCGCATCAAGGTGCACCGTCCAGAAGTCCGGGCCGAGCAGCACGGCGACCACCTGGGCGCTCCAGTGCTCATTGCCGGTCAGCTGGTGCAGAGTCTGCGCGGCGCGCACACGATAACCACCGGATGACGCGGTGGCCGAGCCTGCCAGCAGCGCCACGAAGGCCGCCTTCGACCCGTCGGAGAGGGCGATTTCGCCCAGCGCCTCGGCGGCGAGCGCGTCCTGCTCATCGAGGCCGAGCCTCAGCAGGCTTTCAACTCCGGGCGCGTCCGCCGCCCAGAGCCTCGCGAATTCGCCGAAGTCCGGCCCGTCGTGCCACACCATGTAGGGCTCGCCGAAGGCGGTCAGGCGGAATTCACTCCAGGTTTGCTCGCTCACCTGCCCAAGGGTAGGTGAGCGGCGGTATCGTGCGGGAGTGCAGAACCCCTCGCAACTCGCCAGGCGTCTCGGCCTGCCTGATGCGATCGTCATCGGGCTGGGTTCGATGCTCGGGGCGGGCGTGTTCGCGGCCTTCACTCCGGCCGCCAGGGCCGCGGGAAACGGCCTGTTCGTCGGACTCGCGGTGGCTGCGATCGTCGCATTCTGCAACGCGACCTCCTCCGCACAGCTGGCCGCCCAGTACCCGACCTCCGGCGGCACCTACGTCTACGGCCGCGAGCGACTGGGCCCGTGGTGGGGGTTCGTGGCCGGCTGGAGCTTCGTGATCGGCAAGACCGCGAGTTGTGCGGCCATGGCGATCACCTTTGCCGCCTACGCAGCGCCGCCCGGCTGGGAGCGTCCCGTCGCGGTCGCCGCGGTGCTGGCCCTCGCCGCTGTCAACTACGTCGGCATCTCGCGCACGGCGGCGGTCAGCAGGGTGATCGTGGTCGTGGTGCTGCTGACGCTCGCCGTCGTTGTCGCCGCCGGGGCATCCGCCGGGTACCCCGCAGCGCAGGCAGCGGATGCCACCACCCTCGTCTCGGCCGGGCCCTACGGAATTCTGCAGTCCGCTGGCCTCCTCTTCTTCGCCTTCGCCGGCTACGCGCGAATTGCCACGCTGGGCGAAGAAGTACGCACCCCGGAGCGCACGATTCCGCGCGCCATCACGATCGCCCTCGCCGTTGTGGTTGTGGTCTACGCGTTGGTCGCCGCCACCCTGCTGGGCACCCTGGGTGCGCACGGCGTGGCCGGATCTACGGCACCGCTGCGCGACGCGGTCGAGGTTGCCGGCTGGGGGTGGGCGGCACCCGTCGTGCGCGTGGGAGCGGCGGCTGCGTCGCTCGGCGCACTGCTCGCGCTGATCGCGGGCGTCGGGCGCACCACGCTCGCGATGGCGCGGGAGGGTGACCTGCCGCGCTGGCTGGGAGCGGTGCATCCGCGATTCTTCGTTCCGCACCGCGCCGAGATCGCCCTGGCGATCGCGGTGAGCCTGCTGGTGCTCGTGGTCGACCTGCGGTCGGCGATCGGCTTCTCCTCGTTTGGAGTGCTGCTGTACTACACGGTCGCGAACATCGCAGCGTTCTCCCAGCCTGTCGATCGGCGGCGCTACCCGCGCATCCTGCCGCTGATCGGAGTCATCGGATGCCTGGTTCTCGTGGCGACTTTGCCCCTCGGGGCAATCGTTGTTGGGCTCGGTGTCGTATTCTTCGGCGTGGGGTATCGGCTCATCACCCGACGAGCCGGTGGAGCTCCACCAAGCACCTAGGCTGGTGGCTTCCACTATCCGCGATGAAAAAGGCTGAACAACCAGAGTGATTCGAGTCATCAGCTACAACCTGCTCAAGAACTCCGCGCGGGGTGAACTCCAGTCCCTCGTGACGGAATACGACGCGGACGCCCTGTGCCTGCAGGAGGCGTTCACCGCGCAACTTCCGCAGACACTCGGCCACCTCTCGCTGGCGGGATCCACCCACGACAACCGTCTCGGCCTCGCCGTCTATACGCGCACCGACCGATTCAGGGAGGTCGACCAGCGCAGCGTGCTGCTCAAGAAGTCGCTGCACGACATGATCCTGGCGCCGACCCACGAGCGGCTCATTGGCATCAAGCTGAAGGATGCCGAATCCCAGCGTGAGCTCGTCGTCGCGTCGTTCCACGCATCACCTCTCACTGCGACAAACTCGTTGCGACGCAAGCAGATCGCGGCGGCCCACGCCGAGTTGCAGGAGCTCGGGGCCAAGTCGCCCACTCTCATGCTGGGTGATTTCAACTACCCGCTGTTCCGCGGTGGCCTGGCCGACCACGTCACCGACACCGGGTACAGCCTCTCCCGCAGCGACCGCCAGACCTACGTGCGGTTCCTGATGTTCCGGGGGCACTTCGACTTCGTCACGTCCACCGGTTTCACCATCTCAGACGTGAAGACGCTGCGTCGCGGCAAGTCCGACCACAAGCCGATCATGGTGACGGCAGAGTACTCCG
>JBDUEC010000072.1:0-10453 GCA_040002655.1 Rhodoglobus sp.
GGCACGCCCGCCGAGATCTTCACGAAGCCGAAGAACGAGCGCACCCGGGCGTTCCTGTCACGGTTCCTGGGCTAGCACTCGTCGATCGACTTGTCGCAAACGGGGCTTCCTCGCACATCGTCGCCCGGTTCGCGCCAACTCGATTCCCGCGCACAAATCGACTTGACGCAAGACGGGCTTCGCACACACACGAGCACCGGTTCGGGACAGGTCGATGGTTCACCGGGCCCTGAGCAGCTCCGCGATCGTCGGGGGGAGCGCCGCGGCGAGGTCCATGATCGTGAACGGGCCGCCGCCGGAGGCTCGCGCGGCCGCGAGTCCGTGCAGCACGGATGCCGTCGCAGCCAGCCGGGCGAGCAGCGTGGCATCCGCTCCGATGGCTTCCGAGTGCGTCGCCACGAGTGCCCCGAGCACGCCGGCGAGCGCATCGCCTGCGCCCGCCGTCGCGAGCCAGGTCGGAGCCGCATGAGCCACCAGTGCCACCCCTGGGCCGGCAACGAACGTGCTGTGGCCCTTGAGCAGCACAGTCACCCCGAGTTGCTGCGCCGCGGTCGACGCCCACGTCGCCGGGTCGGCGGCGATCTTCTCCGGGTCAACTTCGAGCACCCGCCCGAGCTCGCGGTAGTGCGGCGTGATCACGACCGGGGCGGTCGCCTTCTCGTACAGGTCGTACGCGCCGCCGTCGAGCACCACCGGCACTCCGTCGGCCATGGCCCGCTCCATGTACTCCCGCGTGAGGTCATCACGCGTGGCGTGATCCATGCCGGAGCCGATCAGCCACGCCTGCACGCGGCCCGCCGAGGTCACGGCCTCAGGGCGGCGCTGCAGCACCAGCCGCGTCGGGCGCCCCGGCCCGAGGTAGCGCACCATGCCGACCCCGGTTCGCAGCGCGGCTTCCACGCCGAGCACGGCGGCTCCGGGGTACTGGGCGGAGCCGGTGATGACTCCGAGCACGCCCCTGGAGTACTTGTCGTCGGTCTCGGTTGGCACGGCGATCAGGCCGGCCGCCTCATCCGCTGTCCACTCTGTGAAGGCGCTCATGGGTCTCACGATAGTTTGGGAAGGTGAACATCAGCATTCCCGGTCGCGTTGTCGTCTTCGATTACGGCGAGGTGATCTCGGTCACGCCGAACGAGACGGACCGGGCCGCGATTCTCGCGGTGGCCGGCGCGCAGGCCGACTCGTTCTGGCCGAGTTACTGGGCGCACCGGCAGCCGCTCGACCAAGGCACCATCAGCGTTCCGGAGTACTGGGCGATGGTCGCGGACGACATCGGCGCGACATGGTCCGCGTCGACCGTGCAGGCCCTGTGGGCCGCCGACTTCCGCAGCTGGATCAGTGTTGAGCCCGGCACCGTCGACCTCATCGAACGGCTCCACACCGGTGGCACGCGCGTCGCACTGCTCTCCAATGCCGGCTTCGACTTCTCCGGCCCGTTCCGTTACTCCCCCATGTCGCAATTCTTCGAGCGGATGTTCGTGAGTGCGGAGATGGACGCGATCAAGCCCGACCCGGCGATCTATCGTGAGGTCGCGAATGGACTCGGCATCACGCTGGAGCAGATGGTCTTCGTCGACAACAAGGCGGAGAACACGGATGCCGCCGCGGCCCTCGGCGCCACCGTGCACCACTTCGAGGGAGTGGCTGGCCTGCGCGCCTTCCTGGAGGGCCTCGCGTCATGAGCGCACTGTTCGAGCCGCTCACCATCCGTGGCACGACCTTCCGCAACCGGCTGTGGGTCGCGCCACTCTGCCAGTACTCGGTGGACGAGGAAGATGGCGTTCCCACCGACTGGCACCTGGCGCATCTCGGCTCGTTCGCGATCGGCGGCGCTGGCCTGGTGATGACCGAGGCGACCGCTGTGAACCCGGTGGGCAGGATCTCGCCCCGTGACACCGGCATCTGGAACGACGAGCAGGCGGATGCCTGGACGCGCATCACACGGTTCATCCACGAGCGTGGGTCGGTCGCCGGAATGCAGCTCGCGCACGCCGGGCGCAAGGCATCGACCTGGCATCCGTGGTCGCCCATCCACGGCACCGTGCCCGCCGACCGCGGCGGCTGGCGGGCCGTTGCGCCCTCGGCGCTCGCGTTCGAGGGCTACGACGAGCCGCTCGCTCTCACGGTGGAGCAGATAGCGGATGTCGTGGCCGATTTCGCCGGGGCAGCCACCCGGGCGATGCGGGCCGGGTTCGACCTCGTCGAGGTCCACGCGGCGCACGGCTACCTCATCCACCAGTTCCTCTCGCCCCTGTCGAACCTCCGGGACGACGCATACGGCGGCTCCCTCGAGAACCGCCTGCGGCTGCTGCTCGAGGTCGTGCGTGCCGTGCGCACCGCGATCGGGGACACGGTTCCGATGATCGTGCGCTTCTCCGCGCACGACTGGGCGGAGGGCGGCTGGGATCTGCCGCAGACCGTGGCGGCAGCGTCGGCCGCTCGGGATGCCGGGGCCGACTTCTTCGACATCTCCAGCGGCGGGCTGGTGGCCGGCGTTCACATCCCGCTCGCCCCCGGCTACCAGGTGCCGTTCGCCACCACGGTGGGCGAAGAGGCCGATGTGCCCGTCTCGACCGTTGGACTCATCACCCAGGCGCGCCAGGCCGAGGCTCTCGTAGCGGATGGGTTGGCCGACGCCGTCATGATGGGCCGCGAACTGATGCGTGACCCGCACTTCCCCTGGCGAGCGGCAGCCGAGCTCGGCGTCGACCTCGACTACTACCCGCCGCAGTACCTCAGGGCGAAGTACCGCACCGCGGGGTAGACCGCCCTGTGTAGCATGGAACGAGACTCGGGGGTGAGACGTGGTTCGGCGAATACTGGTGGTTGTTGCGGTGTGTGGGGCGCTTCTGCTCGCCCCGACGGCTGCCCAGGCCGCGGTCATCTCGGCACCCACCGCACGACAGTCGCTGATCTGCTCGCTGCTGCCGATCCTGTGCCCGCCGCCTGACCCGGCTCCCGCGCCGACATCCACGCCCACGGTCGCACCCACCGTCGCACCGACCGTGGCGCCTCCGGCGCCCACAGTGCCCAACCCGGCGCCCGCGCCGCCGGCATCGGCGTCTGCACCGACGGTTCCTGCCCCTGCCCCGGTCAGCGCGAACGCGCCTACGCCGAGCACATCGACCGGAGCCGCCGCTCAGCCAGCGCCGGGGGGTACGCAGCCCGCCGCCGCGGCCCCAGGGCAAGGTGTGCTCGCCACCCCGTCCCCCGCCGCCTCCGGCCCGCCCACGCACGCTCCCGTGCGCGACGCGCTCACGACGGGAACGACACCCATCGACGCGAATGCGGCCACTCCCGTAGCAACCGTGATCAGCCCATCGCCGATCGGCTTCCTGTTCTCGGCGATCGCACTTGCGGTGCTCGCTGCCGGCGGCCTGTTGCTCATGCGCGCACGCCAGGGAGCGAGCGTGCGCGGGCACGGACGGCGCGCTGCGCGCTAGGCCCCGTCGTGGCTACGGCTTGAGGGCACCGGTCATGATGGCGACCGCGTCCGTCATGCTGTGACTCTGCGGTGTGATCGTGGCCGCGCACTTGCCGAGGCGCTGGATGTGGATGCGGTCAGCGACGTCGAACACCTGCGGCATGTTGTGGCTGATCAGGATGACCGGCAAGCCCCTGTCGCGAAGGTCGCGGACCAGCTGCAGCACCTGGTTCGATTCACGCACGCCGAGCGCGGCGGTCGGCTCGTCGAGCACGACTACCTTTGAGCCGAATGCGGCTGCCCGTGCCACGGCAACCGCCTGGCGCTGCCCTCCGGAGAGGTTCTCCACGGGCACAGTCACGTCCTGCAGTGTCGAGATGCCGAGCCGGGACAGTTCGTCACGGGCTCTCTCGCGCATGCCTTTGATGTCCATGATGCGGAAGACCGAGCCCAGAATGCCGCTCTTGCGCAACTCACGCCCCAGGTAGAGATTGCTCGCCACATCAAGCGCCGGGGAGATCGCAAGGTTTTGATACACGGTCTCGATCCCAGCCGCCCTCGAATCCTGCGGACGTTTGAAGCTGACCGGCTTGCCCTCAAGGAAGATTTCGCCCTCGTCGGCGATCTCAGCACCGGTGAGGCACTTCACCAGGGTGGATTTGCCCGCACCGTTGTCACCGATGATGGCGAGGACCTCGCCAGGGTAGAGCTGGAGGCTCACCCCGTCGAGCCCGACCACCCGCCCGAAGGTCTTGACAAGGTTGCGTGCCTCGAGAATGGGCTCGGGCGCCGCAGCACCCGCGTTCGCGCCCGCTACTTCGGTGATGGTCATGAACGTGCCTTTCGAATCCACTGGTCGACGGAAACCGCCACGATGATGAGCACGCCGACGGCGAGCGTCTGGTAGAGCACGTCGAGTCCGGCGAGCGACAGCCCGCTACGGAAGACACCGACGATCAGGGCACCGAGCAGGGTACCCCACACCGTTCCCCGGCCGCCGAAGAGGCTCGTGCCGCCGATGACGACGGCGGTGATCGAGTCGAGGTTGAGATCGACCCCGGCGTTCGGGCTTGCGGCATTAGTGCGTCCGATCTGAATCCAGGCGCCGACGGCGAGAATCGCACCGGCGGCCAGGTAGACGCTCATGAGCACGCGGTTCACGCGGATGCCCGCGAGCCTGGCCGCCTCCTTATCGTCCCCGACGGCATACACGTGCCGCCCCCACGCAGTCTTGGCGAGGATGAAGGCCAGCAGCAGGTACAGCGCGATCATCACGACGACGCCGACAGTGATCCGCACCCCGCCGATCGCGATCGGCAGGCCAGTGACGGTCAGAACCTCGGGCAGGTCCGCACCGCGGATCGTTGCGCCGTGGGAATACAGCAGGGTGAGCGCAACGAAGATGTTGAGCGTTCCAAGCGTCACGATGAACGGAGGGAGCCGCAGCCTGGTCACGAGCAGGCCGTTGAGCGCCCCGGCCGCGAGTGCCGTCAGCAGGCCGGCGAGCAGTGCCACCGGGCCGGGCAATCCGTTGTTCACGGCGGTCTGGGCCACGACCATTGAGGCGAGGATCATTGCTGCTCCCACCGAGAGGTCAATACCGGCGGTCAGAATCACCAGTGTCTGCGCGAGGGCGAGCGTGCCGACCACCGCGACCTGCTGGGTGATGAGCGAGAGGTTGCCGGGCAGCAGGAATCTGTCGTTGATGATTCCGAAGACGGCGACCGCGATGAGAAGAACGATGGCCGGGCTGATGGCTGGGTAGCGGTGGAGAACCTGGCGCACGCGGCTGAGCGGCGTGCGCCTGTCAAGGAACTCCCCCGCAAGGTCGTGCTGGCCGGTGGTGGGAGTTTGGCTGGCCTGCTGGGTCACGGTGTGCTCCTGGAACGTCTTTGTCATTGATCTGTCCTGAATCGAGGGTGGCACCGACGTGGGGTCGGCACCACCCTCGAGTCATCAGCTGCTGGTGGTTAGCCCCAGCAGATCTTGGATGCCTCGGTCGTGTCGATGCTGTCGACTCCATCGGCCGGGGTGTCGGTCACCAGCGCGACGCCGGTGTTGAAGAAGTCGAGACCGTCAGAGACGCTCGGCTTCGTGCCGGACTTCACCAGGTCGACGATTGCCTGCACGCCGAGTCCGGCCATCTTGACGGGGTACTGCTGGCTCGTCGCTCCGATGATCCCGTCCTTGACCTGCTTGACTCCGGCGCACCCGCCGTCGACAGAGACGATCAGCACGCCGTCGGTCTTCCCGGCCGCCTGGAGTGCCTGGTATGCCCCGTACGCGGCAGGCTCGTTGATCGTGTAGACCACGTTCACGTTCGGGTTCTTCGAGAGCAGTGTCTCCATCGCCGCGAGCCCGCCGTCCTCGGCGCCCTGGGACGCCTCGTTGCCAACGATCTCGTAGTCGCCGCCAGCGCCGCCGGTGTAGCTGCCGGTGGCCGCTTCGTCACCATTCACCTGCGGGTCGGCGACGTCGACGCCGAGGCCCGTGAGGAAGCCCTGGTCCCGGTTGTAGTCGACGGAGACGATCTTGTCGTCGAAGAGGTCGAGCAGCGCGATGGTCGCCTTCGCGCCATCGAGCTGTGCTGCCGTCCATTCGCCGATGAGCTTTCCGGCGAGGAAGTTGTCGGTGGCGAACGTGATGTCGACCGTGTCGGCGGGGTCGGGCGGGGTGTCAAGCGCAATGACGTAGAGGCCGGCATCCCGTGCCTTCGTGATGGCGTCGTTCACACCGGGGCCGTTGGGCGTGATGAGAATGCCCTGGTCGCCGCGGGCGATCGCGTCTTCGATGGCCTTGATCTGGGTGTCTTCGTCGCCGTCTTCCTTGCCCGCCGCGAGCGTGAGGTCGACGCCGGCCGTCTTTGCGGCGTCCTTCGCACCGTCCTGCATCGCGATGAAGAAGGGGTTCGAGTTGGTCTTGACGATGAGAGCGACACCGATGGTGTCATCCGAGCCGCTGCCGCCGGAAGTGGCACAGCCAGCGAGGCCCAGACCCGCTATCGACGCGATTGCCGCGGTTGCGATGATGCGTCGAAGGGTGAAACGAGTTGCCTTTCGATTCGGCATTGAATCTCCTTGGTTGTGGTGGGGAACGCACCGTTTGACAACGGTGTCATGTGTTAGGTCTAGACGATTCATCCCGCTATAGTCAAGTCGAAGCGCCAACTTGAAGTAGGAATGTGACACCGTTGTCAAATGATCAGCCTCCTCGCCGCACAGTGACGGCGCGCGCCACGATGCGCGATGTCGCTGCGCTCGCTGGTGTTGGACTCAAGACGGTCTCCCGCGTCATCAATGGCGAACCGAACGTTTCGGTCGAGATGATCGCGCGCGTGAGATCAGCGGCCGAACGGCTCGACTTCCAACCGGACATCTACGCCGGCAACCTGCGGAGAACCGATCGCAAGACGCTCACGCTCGGTCTTGTCGTTGGTAGCGTGGCAAACCCCTTCTCGGGGGCGGTGAATCGGGGCGTGGAAGACGTGGCCGCAGATCGTGGCGTCGCTGTCTTCGCGTCGAGCCTCGACGATGATGCCTCCCGCGAGACTCGGATCGTCTCGGAGATGCTGCGCCGGCGGGTTGACGGGCTCATTCTCACGACTGTTCAGAAGAACCAGGGGTATCTCGCCGCCGCCCAGCAGCGCGGCACAGCCCTGGTTTTCGTCGACCGCCAACCCACCGGCATCGAAGCGGATGCCGTGGTCACCAACAACGCGGAAGCCGCGGCAACGGCAACCGGCCACCTCATCGCACACGGCCACCGATCGATCGCCTACCTCGGTGACCGCTCCGAACTCTGGACGGCTCGGGAACGCCGCCGCGGCTTCTTCGAGCAGTTGGGTGCGGTCGGCATCCCGACCTTTGGGGTGGTAGCGGTCGACGGACTGCACGATGAAGACAGCGCGTTCCACGCGACGCTCAGCATGCTGGGCGACGCCAGTCCGCCGACCGCCCTGTTCACCAGCCAGAACCTCGTGACCACGGGGGCCATCCGCGCACTCCGTCACCTCGGGCTGCACCACAGGATCGCAATCGTCGGGTTCGACGATGTGCCGCTCGGCGACATGCTTGAGCCCGGAATTACCGTGATGGCCCAGGACCCCTATGGCATGGGGCGGGAGGCGGCCAACCGCGTGTTCGCACGGCTGGGAGGCGACGACTCCGAGCCACGCACCTCGGTGATTGCCAGCACCCTCATCACCCGGGGATCCGGGGAGATCCGGCCGCGCTAGTCACACCCCAGCGCGCCCGGCCACCTAGATCAGCACTTACGCAGGCCGTCGAACTCCGCGGCCCCGCCCGACGAGTCACGGAACGACTGGCTCGGTTGTTCTTCACATCCACGTAGGGAAAGCCCCACGAGCGGCCCTGCTTCGTGACGTCCACACAGCCGGGAGAGACGGCGGTCTTGACCCCATCCGGGGGGTCGGTCAGATTCTCCTCGTCGCGTCCTGCACTTCGCCGACCAGCTCCTCGATGATGTCCTCGAGGAACAGCACACCCTTGGTGGCGCCAGCCTCGTCGAAGACCCTGGCGACGTGCACGCCGGAGCGTCGCATGGTCGCGAGCGCGTCTTCGAGGTCGGTGGAGCGGAAGATCGAGATCAGCTGGCGGATGCGCTTCGGGGGCACCGGTTCGGTGTACTCGTCATCGTCGAGGTCGATGACGTCTTTGAGGTGCACGTACCCGGTTGGATCGCCCCCCTCGTCGACGAGGATGTAGCGCGAGAACCCGCGCTGGGCGACCGCTCGCTCCACGTCCTGGGGTGTCGCATCCTCTGGCAGGCTCACGAGCGACTTCAGGCCGAGCGCCACGTCCTGCACCTTCTTCTCGCTGAACTCGAAGGCCGCGGTGAGTGCGCCGCTGTTGTCCTGCAGCACGCCTTCCTTCGTCGACTGGGCCACGATGGTCGCCACCTCGTCGAGGGTGAAGACGCTGTTGGCTTCGTCCTTGGGTTCGACCCGCAGCAGCCTGAGCACCCCGCGGGTCATCGCGTTGAGTACGAAGATGACGGGTTTGAAGACCCGCGCGAAGAGCACGAGTGGCGGGGCGAGAATCAGGGCGGCGCGATCCGGTACGGAGAACGACAGGTTCTTCGGCACCATCTCACCGATGACCACGTGCAGGAACGACACCAGCAGCAGGGCCACGATGAACGTGATCACGCCGATGATCTCCTCCGACCAGCCGGTGAGCCCGAGAGGCAACTCGACCAGGTGGTGGATGGCGGGCTCAGACACGTTCAGGATCAGCAGCGAGCAGACGGTGATTCCGAGCTGGCTGGTGGCGAGCATCAGCGATGCGTGCTCCATGGCCCACAGCGCGGTCTTGGCCGAGCGCGAACCCGCTTCGGCACGCGGTTCGATCTGCGATCGGCGCGCGGAGATCACGGCGAACTCCGCCGCCACGAAGAAGGCGTTTCCGAGCAGCAGCACGCCGAGCCAGGCGATTCCCCAGTACATCAGCGCCCACCCGCCTCGGTCGCGACCGGATCAGGATGTGGCGTGAAGCGCACGCGGTCGATGCGGCGGCCATCCAGGCGTTCGATCCGGAACCGGCCGGACTCGATGTCGATGATGTCCCCCACCGAGGGCAGGCGCCCGAGTTCGCTCATGAGCCAGCCGGCGACCGTCTCGAACGGGCCCTCCTCTGGCACTCGCACGCCGGTGCGCTCGAGTAGCTCATCCGGGCGCAGGATGCCGGGGAAGGTGAACCAGTCGCGCGAACGCACCACGTCGGCCTTGGCCCGGTCGTGCTCGTCGGACACCTCGCCGATGAGTTCCTCGACCAGGTCCTCGAGCGTCGCGACGCCGGCGGTGCCACCGTACTCGTCGACGACGACTGCCATCTGGTAGCCGCGGCCACGCAGTTCGGCGAGCAGCGAGTCGAGCTTCATCGTCTCCGGCACCCGCAGCGCCTCGAACTGCAGCGCGGAGACCGGCACGTCGCCCCTGCGCTCCCGTGGCACGGCCACAGCCTGTTTCACGTGCACAATGCCGACGACGTCGTCGATTCCGTCATCGATCACGGGGAAGCGCGAGAGCCCGGTGCTGCGGGTCAGGGCGATCACATCGAGAGCGGTGTCAGTGCGTTCGACACTCGCGACCCGCGGACGCGGCGTCATCACATCCTGTGCAGTGTGATCCGAGAACTCGAGGGTGCGCGCCAGCAGGGTCGCCGTGTCGTGATCGAGGCTGCCCTCCTGAGCGGAGCGCCGCAGTAGCGAGACCAGTTCCTCGGCCGAGCGCGCGCCAGACAACTCCTCCTTTGGCTCGATTCCGAACATGCGGATGATGCCGTTTGCGGTGTTGTTGAGCAGGATCACGGCCGGCTTGAACACGGCCGTGAAGACCACCTGCAGCGGGATCACCATCTTGCCGACCTGGCGCGGGAGCGCCAGCGCGAGGTTCTGCGGCACCAGCTCGCCGATGATCATCGAGAGCAGGGTGGCGATCGCCAACGCGAGGATGTACGCGATGATCACCACTGCGGACTTCGAAAGCCCTAGGCCGCTGAGCGGCACCGAGAGCACCGCGCTGAGCGCCGGCTCGAGTGTGTAGCCGGTGAGCAGCGTGGTGATGGTGATGCCGAGCTGGGCGCTCGAGAGGTGCGTCGAGGTCTTCTTGAGCGCGGCGATGACGGTGCCGAGTCTCGGCTCCCCGCGCGACTGGCGCACCTCAAGATCGGAGCGATCGAGATTGACGAGAGCGAACTCGGAGGCGACGAACAATCCCGTGCCGATGGTCAGAACGACGCCAACGCCCAGCATGATCAGTTCATACATGGCGTTCACCGGCACGGCGCCTGGAGGGAGGGTCGTCCATTATCTGGTCAAGTGTACTGGGAGCTGGTCGAGGCTGAGCCCTCTCGCATCACCAGCTGACCGGCAGCGCCTTGCCCTCCTCGTATCCCGCCGCCGACTGGATACCCACCAGCGCGCGCTCGCGGAATGAGGCGAGGTCGGTCGCCCCGGCGTAGGTGAACGAGCTGCGCACGCCGGAGGTGATCATGTCGAGCAGGTCCTCCA